>JAUIGA010000081.1 GCA_030430125.1 Chloroflexia bacterium
GAAGCCGCCCCGGAACAGCGACACCACCCCGGCGGACGACGGCAGGACCATGGTCTGCCCAACCGCGAAGGGGTTGAACCCGAACGTGGGGAACCACTCCTCGGAAGTCCCGACCTCGTACGCCCGGGACGCCAGCGGGAGCGCGGCAATCGCCTCGTAGAACCCCTGGGACACGGAGGTGGTCGCCCCGTCCGGATCGGGCATCGCCATCCCAACCGACGCCAACTGACCGCCGAGGTCTGCGTAGTAGAACGGAATCATCCCCGCGGCATCATCCTCGCGCGGTGGGCAGGCCGCCAGCAGCGGTGCGATACGCGACGACACGTCGATGTCGCCTGGCTGCGTTGCCGCCATTGCACCCGTTGTCGACAGGGCGACCGTCGCCAACGCGCCGGCAACGAATGCGCGGCGATTGCAGGTGAGGGGGGAATCGGTCATGACATGCTCCTGGATGGTCGTGGGACTCCGATGGCCTTCGGTGGCGAATTCGACACGGTGCGACACGCGGCGAGCGCTGGTCATGACGACGCGTACCAGGTGAACGGGGCAAGCTCCTGGCGGGTCGCAAGCACGGGCAGGGAGGCTTCGGCGGCGAGCGCGCGATAGCGCACGGCCAGCATGTCGCCATTCGCCCCAGGCGAGGTGATCGATTGCAGGTCGTAACGACTCGCCCAATCCGCACCCGCCCGCGCGCGTTGATCCAGCGCGGCCAAAACCGCCTGATCATCCCGCAGGGGTTCGTCCAGCAGGAGGGTCGTGACCACCGTGAGCTGGCCCGTCTCGTCCGGCGCCGCCAGCGCGACCACCACAAGCGCAACCGGCGGTGGCGCAGCGATCGCGACACCGTTCACCATGGGCAACGCGTCGAGATCGGCACTGGCTCCGCCAGGCTCCGCTTGCAGGAGCAGCGTGCCATCGGCGATGACGGCGCTGGATGCGGACAGATTCGATGGCATCATGGCCGCCTCACGCAGACCGTCGTGATCGAGCAGCGAATCGGCCTCGCCGCGCACGACACGCAAGGCATCCGCCATGTGTGACTGCCGGGCGGTGGCGATCAGGATACCCTCGTCGAGCAACACAACCTGGTTGAGCATCCCCAGTGACGGCTGGCTGGCGGGAGCGGTGAGGTCGATACGATCGCCGGGCGCCAACGACCAGACGGTCGTCTCCGCCACTTCGACCGCCTGGTATCCACTGGCGACCCAGGCCGCATGGAGCGCATCGGCGTCGAACCGGCCAGGCATGATCAGGATCAGGTTCGGCACCTGCCCCACCGCGAGCACCTGATCGACCTGCCTGAGGTCGAATCCATAGCGCGATCGCCAGACATCGCTGAAGCCGCTCCGGACCAGCGTTTCCGGAAGTGCCAGCGGGGCGACGGCGTCGCCTGCCTGACCGGGGTCCAGGGCCGCACGATCGCTGCCGGAAGCGGCGAACCAGCGGTCGAGGTCGGCATAGGTGGCGAGTACCGGCAAGCCTTGATCGTCCTGCCCGGTCCAATCCGGAGCCAGGCGCAGCAATGCCGCGAGCGAACCAGCGGGCGGCTCCACAGCCGGATCCGCCGGCGCGGCGGCACCCGCGGGCATCCCCGCCGGGAGCGCGGTCGGGGCAAGCCGAACGCCATCGGCAGGCGATTGGCCGCCGATTCCGACCACGGCCGCGCCGGCCGCAAGTGTCAGCACCAGCGCCACCAACATCGTCCAGACCGGCAATCGGGAGCGCGCGAACAACCTCCGGGCAGGCACTATTCCAGCCCGTCGCCGCCGACCGAGCCGACCTGCACGCTGAGCGGCATCCGCGATTGGTACGGCCCCACCGAGCGATAGACAGAGGACACGCTCGCGCCGGCATGGATGCGCTGGATCGATTCCCCAAGGATTCCCGCCACGGAGATGACCGTGAGCTTGTCGAACTGCTTCTCGGGCGGAACGGGAACGGTGTTGGTGACGACGACTTCCTTGAACACGCTGGCCGCAAGGCGATCGACGGCGGGACCGCTGAACACCGGATGGATACAGGTCGCGTAGACCTCCTCCGCGCCGTTGGCGACACAGACATCCGCCGCCTGGCAGATCGATCCGGCAGTGTCGATCTCGTCGTCAACGATGACGACCTGGCGACCTTCGACCGAGCCGATGAGGTTGAGCACCTCGCTCTTGTCCCGGTTGCCGATACGACGCTTTTCGATGATTGCCAGTGGCGCATCGAGAATCTCGGCGAAGTTGCGGGCGCGTTTGGTGTTCCCCAGATCGGGGGAGACGACGACGGGACGCTCCAGGCGCTTCTCCACGAAGTACTGCGCTCCGAGGAACATCGCGCTCAACTCGTCCACCGGGATGTCGAAGAACCCCTGGATCTGGCCGGCGTGGAGATCCACGGTCAGCACCCGATCGGCGCCTGCCTGCACGACCAGCTTGGCCACCAGCCTCGCCGTGATCGGCACGCGAGGCTGATCCTTCTTGTCGGTGCGACCGTAGCCGTAGTACGGGATGACCGCGGTGATCCGCCCGGCGGAGGCACGCGTAAGCGTATCGATCATGATCAGCATTTCCATGATCGAATCGTTGACCGGCGTCGAAAACGACTGCACCACGAAGACATCGTGCTGGCGCACACTCTCGCCGATCCGGACAAAGGTGTTGTCGTTGGAAAACTTGAACACCTCGGCGCGTCCTTGCCGCAGCCCGAGGTAGTCACAAATCTGCTCGACCAGTTGGGGGTTGGAATTACCGCCGAAAATGGTGATCTCGTCGAAGCCGCCGCTCACCGCCTCACTCCTTGCCACCGGTCTGCCCGGATCGATCGCTTCCAGTCCGGTAGGGCACCTCCACACGGCCGGTCGCCCGGTGTGGACCGGCCAGTGACAGGGTACAGGATTGCAGCCGCGATCCAAATCGCCGGCTCAGGGCGTGTCCGGCCCCGTATCCACAATACCCAATCGCGCCAGGGCCTCGCGTGCCGCCATCTGCTGCGCATCCCGCTTGCTTCGGCCACTCCCCTCGCCCAGGAGCTCGTCGCGGAGCTTGACCACCACGGTGAACTCGCGCGCATGGTCGGGTCCGGCGGTGGCGATGGTCTCATACTCGGGGCCGACACGCTCCCGCTCCTGCAACACCTCCTGCAGGCGACCCTTGGGGTTGGCGACGGCCTCCTGCCGCAGAATTCGTTTCAGGTCGCGTTCGAGGAAGCCGAGCACGAAGCGCTCCGCCGCCTCGCGGCCCTGATCGAGATGGACGGCTCCCACGAGCGCCTCGAAGGCGCCCGCCAGCATGCGGTCGCGTGAGCTGTGGGTGACCTTCTCCCCGGTGCCGAGGTAGAGCGCATCGTCGACGTGCAGATCCCGCGACCATCGCACCAGGGTTTCGGCGCGCACCGCGGCGACCCGATGCCTGGTGAGACGCCCCTCGTCGGCGGTGGGGTCCTGGCGATAGAGGTATTCCGCCGTGATCGCGCCGAGCACGGCATCCCCGAGGAACTCGAGCCGCTCGTTGCTCTCCAGGATGGCCGGGACATCCTCAACCTGGAGCCAGTCATGCAGGACCGACCGGTGGGTGAGGGCGAGTCGCAACAGAAGGGGATTCTCGAATTGCACCCCCATGTGGCCCGCCAGCGCGGCCTCGACCGCGGGCTCAGGCAGCCGATAGGGGACCACGGTGCGCTCCTTCGGCGCGGCGGAGCCACTCACGAGCGATGCCGTCCCGCAACGCTGGCAACAACTGCCCGATCCCGGATACTCGAGACGACGGTGTCGCGCGTGTGGACAGATGCGCGCAGGTTGTGCGTGGCGCGATTCACGTCGGCCCTCCAGCCAGTACCCGGGAGCCACCTCCCGACGAATGACCTGCCAAGTATACGGTGCCTCGCACGTCGGACCACCGCGATGCCGGCTCACGTTCACGCCCCCACGCCGGCATCCAACCCCCGTCGCTGTCATCACCCATCACATTGTGTAGTATGACTCCATGCAGTTCGTTCGCCCGAGCCGGCCTGCCGGTGACCCGGCGATCATCTATTCATGGAGGATTTCTCATGTCGAACCGGCGGACATTCCTTCATCTCACCGGCGGCGCGCTCGCCGGCGCGGCGCTGGCGCGCACCGGCCTGACTGGCCTCGCCCAGGACGCATCGCCGGAGGCGACCCCCGCGGTCGAGATCGGCGACACCTCGGTCCTACCCCTGCGGGAGGAGGGCAAGCTCATCATCCACGCCGACCAGCCACTGTACGAGCCGTGGTTTGTCGACAACGATCCGACCAACGGCGAGGGCTTCGAAAGCGCGCTCGCCTACGCCATCGCCGAGCGACTCGGTTTCTCGAGCGACCAGGTCGAGTGGGGGTACACTTCGTTCAACGCGTCCTTCGCGCCCGGTCCGAAACCGTTCGACTTCTACATTACGGAGGTCTCGATCACGGAGGATCGTGCCGAGGCGGTTGGCTTCAGCGACTCCTACTACGACGACCCCCTGGTGACGGTGACCAAGGCGGATTCCCCGGTGCTGGAGGCCACCTCCCTCTCCGACCTGCGCCCATTCAAGTGGGGCACGCAGGTGGGCACCACCTACCATTCCTACCTGCTCGACGTGATCCAGCCCGAACAGGACATCCTCGTCTACGACACGAACGCCGATTCCCTCACCGCGCTCGACAACGGCACGGTCGACGCCGTGATCCAGACGCTGCAGATCGGCATCTTCAATGTCGAGTTCCAGTTCGAGGGCCTGGCGCTTGGGGGTATCCTGCCGGGTGGCGAAGGCGAGGGCATGGGCCTGGTCACCGAGCTGGGCAGCCCGCTGATCCCTTACCTCAATGCGGCCATTGCGTCGCTGAAGGCCGACGGCACGCATGACGCGCTCGTCCAGGAGTGGCTGCCGATCCCGCCGGGTCTCGAAACCTACACCGAGGACTAGCGGCGCACGCACCCACATACCTGGACGCTGGACAGCCGGCGGCTCTCCAGCGCCACCCACGCAACGATCCCCGACAGATGCCTGGCGACCGCGTTGCAACGCGGTCGCCAGGCATCGTGGAGTTGGCCGTTCCCCATGCAGAGTCCAACCCTGATGCCACCGGCAGCGCCGCTCTCCGACGCCGAAATCGAGCGCCTGCTGCATCCGCCGCCCGTCTGGCGCCAGCCGCCGATCCTGCGCGCCCTGGCGATCGCGATGCTCAGCACCATCGTGCTTTTCGGCGGATTTGCGTGGCTGCTCTCCCGTTCCGAGGGCTGGGACGCCGTGCGGGCGGCCTTCTTCAGCTGGCCGGATTTCACTGAAGCCTGGCCCAAGGTGTGGGAAGGCTTCAAGCTCAACGTGAAGATATTCATGATCGCCGAGCCGGTCGTGCTGGCGTTCGGCCTGGTGCTGGCACTGCTGCGTATCAGCCGGAACCCGGTGCTCTTCCCGCTGCGCGCGGTCTCCATCTTCTATATCGACCTGTTTCGCGGCGCGCCGGCGCTGCTGGTCATTTTCATGCTCGGGTTCGGCGTGCCGGGGCTGCGCATCGAGAGTCTGCCGTCGTCCCCGGTGTTCTGGGGGACGATCGCCTGCATCCTGACATCGTCGGCCTACACCGCCGAGACCTTTCGCGCGGGGATCGAGTCGGTCCACCCCAGCCAGCGTGCTGCCGCGCGATCGCTCGGGCTGACCAACAGCCAGGCGTTCATCCATGTGGTGCTGCCACAGGGGATTCGGGCGGTGATTCCGCCGTTGCTGAGCGGCTTCGTCGCCCTGCAGAAGGAAACGTCGCTGGTGTCCGCGATCGGGCCGCTGGAAGCCACCCGCCAGGCGCAGATCTACTCCGCGCTAAACTTCAACTACACCAGCTATCTCGTCGCGGCGCTGCTGTTCATTGCGATTACCGTGCCGCTGGCACGCCTGACGGACTACATGCTCTCCCGCTCGGCCCGACTCCGCCAGGTAGGAGGTGACGTATGACCCAGCCATTCCTCCACTACCACGGTGTCTACAAGGCCTACGGCCCGTCGCTGGTGCTGCGCAACATCAATCTCGATGTCGAGGAGCACAGCGTCACCTGCCTCATCGGGCCGTCGGGCTGCGGCAAGTCCACCTTGCTGCGCTGCACGAACCTGCTGGAGGAGATCCAGGCCGGCGATATCCTGCTGCGCGGCGACAACCTGATCACGATGCGCAACCGGGCCGACGCGATCCGGCGGCGGATCGGCATGGTATTCCAGTCGTACAACCTCTTCCCGCATATGTCGGTGATGCAGAACATCACGATCGCACCGCGCCGGGTGCTTGGCGTCTCACGGGCGGAGGCGCAGGAGACAGCCGAAACGCTGCTCTCACGCTTCGGCCTGCTCGACAAGGCGGGTGAATACCCGGACCGCCTCTCCGGCGGCCAGCAGCAGCGGGTGGCGGTGATCCGCGCGCTGGCGATGAAGCCGGAGCTGCTGTTGCTGGACGAGATCACCTCGGCGCTGGACCCGGAGATGGTCGGCGAGGTGCTGGACATCATCGTCGAGCTGAAGTCGTTGGGGATGACGATGATCCTGGCGACGCACCAGATGGCGTTCGCGCGAAACATCGCCGATCAGGTTGTCTTCCTCGACCAGGGCGAGATCGTCGAGCGGGGGGAGCCGAAGCCGTTCTTCGACTCTCCGCAACAGGAGCGCACGCGCCAGTTCCTCGACCGCATCCTCACCGCGACGTGACTGAAGGGCGTGTCGAGACGCTCGTGTCGTCGACCGGAAGCGCAACGTCACCCTTCCGGCGTACCAACGCCTCCCGGTGGCGCTGCTTCCACCTCCGTCTCCTGGATCTCCGGCGTTGGCACCTCGGTTGGCGGGGGTGATACCTGTACCTGACTCGACACGGATTGATTGGCAGCACCCGCATCATCGAGCACTGTCACGGTGACTACGAATATCCCAGGCACGCCGTATACGTGACTGCCAGTTACGGTTCCCCAACCGCCACTGCCGCTCACTGTCGCGGTCGTGACCATACCGTCGCCCCAATCGATTTCGGCGCTGTGCGAATCGTAAACGCCCGCATCAGTGAACTCGGCGCTGATAGTGAGAGAATTCTCCGGACCAGGTGTTGTTGTAGAGAGCGCGACCTGCCCCACGACCGGCGCAGCATTGACCACTTCGACCGCCAGTGTGTTGGTACCAGTGCTGCCGACCCCATCGGTAATTGAGACAGTCACCGTATAGACACCTTCTTGGGCGTACTGATGACTCAGGGCGAACGTGTTGTCGGAATCAAGCGCGAGCGGCTCGATTGCCGATCCATCGCCATAGTCCACCGTTGCTGTCCAACTACCCGCACCCGGATCGCTGAACCATCCCGAGGTCACAAACGCTTCGCCCTCGCCAACCACTCCGCTCGCGCTGATTTCGACAGTCGGTGGCACCTCGTTTACATGATGGGTGACCTCAGCGATCCCAGTTTCGTTCTCGTTGCCTGTCACCACGACCGTGACCACGTAGTCACCTGCATCGGCGTATTGATGCTCCGGTCCTGTACAGGTGTTCTCCGTGACAACGCCCTGCTCCGGGCCTTTGCCATCGCCATAGTCGACGGTGCAGGTGACTGGACTATCGACAGCATGGTTGCGGGTGAAGGTCGCGCGAGCGATGACCATCTCGCCCTCGCTGGCCGGTGACGGTTCGACAACGAGCTCCTCCACCACTGGCGAGACGCTTTCGGCCTGGACGGATGGCGGCGAATCTGTCGGGGTTGTCGATGGAGCTTCGGTGCTCGTCGCCGTTTCGGTTGCCGCCGTTCTGGCCTGCGCGGTCGTATTCGCACCCGTATCCGGAGACGCTGTCGCAACCACGGTCTGTGATTCCGCCGTCGACTGTGGGCCGAATCCACCCCACCCGAGATCGGCGAAAATTCTCAGAATGATCTGCACGATGAGCCGGACGATCGCGTCCAGCGGCGTTTCGACAGGCGTTTCCGTCGCGGTTGCCGTGGCAGTTTGCGTGGCCGTTGCCGTGCTTGTGGCTGTGGCGGTCGCTGTCGAAGTACTGGTAGCCGTACCGGTTTCTGTGGCCGTCGTCGTTTGCGTAGCAGTCTCGGTGGCAACAGCCGTTTCAGTCGCCGTAGTCGTGGCGGTCTCCGTCGAAGTGGCCGTCTGTGTCTCGGTAGCGGTCGCCGTGGAAGTCTCGGTCGATGACGCCGTGACAGTTGCCGTGGCCGTCTGCGTAGCGGTTTCCGAGGCTGTTGCGGTCATCGTGGCAGTCTCAGTTGATGTCGCAGTATGCGTAGCCGTCTGGGTCGCTGTCGCCGTCGAAGTGCTGGTGGCCGTTTCCGTTGGCGTTTCGGTCGCTGTGGCCGTAGCTGTTGCGGTTTCCGTCGCGGTCGCTGTGACAGTGGAAGTCGCTGTTTCGGTCGCTATGGCGGTGGCTGTGACAGTCGAGGTCTGGGTGGGCGTTGCTGTCTCGGTTGTTGTCGCAGTGACGGTCGCTGTCACTGTCGAGGTTTCGGTCGACGTCGCAGTTGTTGTACCCGTCGCGGTGGCAGTTGCCGTCGCTGATGGATTGCAGTTGCCCTGCACGGATTCGATGAGGCGATCCGCATCGTCATCCCTAATCTCGCAAACCGTCCCTTCGCTCAGCTCCAGGACACAACCCGGTCGACCGCCAGACACAGCCTCGGGAATGCCATCAGTGTTGGCATCGGAGACAAAACACCCAACCTTTGGCCCGATGGAGGCCTCGAAGAGACTCGCGCACGCTGCTGCGCTCGAGCTGTTCGGATCAAACACGAGCTGGTCAGCCTCTACCAGATATAGGCACGCCACCGGAGTGCCGGGTTCCTTAGTCTCCGTCGCAGTGGCAGTTACCGTGGACGTCGCAGTCGCTGTGTCGGTCGCCACTGCTATATCGGTAGCAGTAGCCGTCTCCGTGGCCGTCGTCGTCTGAGTCGCGGTCGCCGTCACAGTTTCGGTCGCTGTGGACGTCTGGGTGGCAGTCTCCGTTCCCGTAGGCGTCTCTGTCGCCGTTTCGGTCTCCGTGGCCGTCGGCGTATCCGTCGCAGGAATGCTGTGCGAAATCGTACGCTCCACCGGCTGGGAACCAACAATGGTGATCGGTAGCTCGGGAGTCCCTGTCAGGCTGTACCCGCCAGGCGCCGAGACCTCGATCAGGAAGTAGTCGCCGGTCGCGAGGTTGTCGAAGACGAGATTGCCATCGTCCTCACCGTCGTCGCCATCGCACGCTGCGACGACGAGATCGCCCGGTGTCCCGTTTCCAATGTCGTCGCGCAATTCGAAGCAGGCACCGCCAACAGCAACTTCGTCCTCGTCAACCGTTGAGATCGTCAGCGTTCCGGTGACCTCGGACTGGCCACGCGTGGCGACGGTGAAGGTCGTCGAGCCAATGGCGCCATCCTTGTCGGTAACGGACACGGTGACGGTGTACGCGCCGCCTTCTGCGTAGATGTGCTCCCGCGTCCCGAGCGCACCCGGCGCGGTCAGCTCGAACGATTCAGGCGCGGAGTCGTCGCCCCAGTCCACCGTCGCCGTCCATGGGCTGTCCTCACCGGGATCGGCAAACGAGCCGAGTGCAATGGATGTCGGTTGATCGAGTTCAGTGAGCTGGTCACCTGGATCGGTCAGCCCTGGCGTTGCGTTCCTGACGGTGACAGTCGCCGTGAACTCGGTTTCCTGGCTCGCGGGATCGCGAACGATGCCCTTGACAGTTCGCTCGCCGTTGTCGGTAGTCGGACAACTGGTGCTGGCATTGGCCGAGAAGGCCCCAACACCAGTGCCATCCCCACAATCGAATGCGAAGCTGTACCCATCGAGCGAGTCCGGGGCGTCGCCCTGCGGATTCAGCGCCAGGTCGATCGGGCCGCCTTCGTCCACGGCGGGCGATACGTTGAAGCCGAAGACGATCCCGATGTCCGCCCGCTGCCCGCCGATCCTGAGAAACGTATCCTGCCCAGCGACAATGGTGAACCGCGCAAGCGGTACACTCTCCCCCCAGCCGAGGTCCGTTCTCTCCAGCAAGACGTAGGCACCAGGTCGAAGTCCCTCTACCCGGAAGGATGCAACCCCCGAGCCACTGTGATCACAACCACCATCAGCAATGTACTCGCCAAGATCACCATCGCCTGCGTCTGTATAAACAGCAAAACAGGATCTCTTGAGCGATCCGGTTTCATACCGTCTCTCCACACTCACGGCACCACCTGGAAGATGCTCGATGGCGACATCGACCACACCTTGCCTATCTGGAATCGTGATTTCGCCCGGCTCTGCCAGCGCATACCCTACTGGAGTCTGACCTTGACGGAATCTGTAGGTTACCGGACGTATCCGGGCAACGGTAATAACGCCGTCGCTGTCACCGTCATCGTCGTCACAATAGTATCTGCTGGTACCCCAAGTGAATACGTAACATGCTTCCGGTAACAGGTCTCCCGCCTGACTTGTGCTTTGTAGCTTCAAGGTCGGCCATGGCTGATCGTTGTGTACCGTGATCGCTGTCTCCGCGCCGGTCGTAATCGTGAACGGAATACCCTCCTCCATGGGGAACATGCCAGAATCTACACTAGTCTGGCGCAGCAAATAGCTGCCGGGCACCAGGTCATCAATTCTGGTTACTCCATCCTCTTCACATTCACCCGCGAGACTGTTGTCAAAGGAAACATCGGTGTTCGCGTAGACGCGGTAGCAGCCGCCCACCACCGCGTTGGTCTCATCATCCACGGTGGTCACCACCACCGCCCCACCCAA
>JAUIGA010000082.1 GCA_030430125.1 Chloroflexia bacterium
TCCGCTCCACGTGGACGGCAAGCTCTACCTCTTCTCCGCGCGCGGGGAATCGCAGTGGGTGAAGAACTTCCGGGCAACCGGCGAGGCGGCGCTGCGGGTCGGCGATCGCCGCGAGCGGCTTGCGCTGGTTCGGGAGCTGGCCGACGACGAGAAGCCGCCGCTCGTTCGTGCCTACCTTGACCGCTGGTACTGGCAGGTAGGCTCGTTCATCGGCGTACCGAAGGATGCCACGCTCGAGCAGATCGCGGAGATTGCGCCCAGGCACCCCATGTTCGAGTACCAGATGGTTGCTGGCGACGTTCCGTTGTAGGGCCGGGTATCTCGGTCCGGTGAGCGAGTTCGTGGCAATGCATCAGGTACGGGAGGGCCTTGTGCCCTCCCTCGCTGTAACCCCCTCTGGGTCGCGACGCGCCCGTACTCAGAATCGCGCGAGTTGTGTCACGTTTGGTCGCGCACGCCGCGGACGTCGAGGGTGTCGCGCAGGCCGTCGCCGAGCAGGTTCAATCCGAGCACGGTGATCATGATCGCCAGCCCGGGAAAGACGCTGATCCACCATGCCTGGCGGACGAAGTCGCGACCCTCGTTGATGATCAGTCCCCAGGTTGGCGTGGACGGATCGACGCCGAGGCCCAGGAAGGTCAGGCCGGATTCGGCGAGGATGCCAAGCCCGACCGCGAAGGTTGCCTGGACGATAATCGGCGCCATGATGTTCGGCAGCATGTGGCGGAACATGATGCGGCCGTGCCCGGCGCCCATCGACCGCGCCGCCAGCGTGTACTCCTCCTCGCGCAGGCGTAGAACCTCGGCACGCACCACACGGGCGAAATCGTCGAGGTAGGCAATGGCAACCGCGATGATGATGTTGCGGATACCGGCGCCGAAGACCGCGACCATGCCGACCGCGAGGATGATCTCCGGGAAGGCCCACAGGAGATCCAGGAAGCGCGAGATGAGGCTGTCCAGCCAGCCGCCGAAATAGCCGGCGAGCATGCCCATGGTGACGCCGATCGCCATCGAGAGCAGGGCGACCGAGATGCCGACGGTGAACGACACCCGGGTGCCGGCCATCATCCGGCTGAGTATGTCGCGTCCAAATGAGTCGGTGCCGAACAGGTGGTCGCGGCTCGGCTCCTGGAACAGCATGAAGTCGTTCGCTTCCGGGTCGTGCGGCGCGAGTGCGGGGCCGATGATGGCGACAATCGTCAGGATGACGACGATGGCCAGGCCGAGCACCGCCTTGCGCTCGCCGCGCAACCGACGCAGAAGACGTCGTTGACCCGATACCGACGGGACAGGCTCGGTGGGTACACGCGCCGCCGACGCGATCGAAACGTCAGTCATAGCTGATTCTCGGGTCGAGGAGCGTGTAGAGGATATCGACGATCAGGTTGGCGAGGACGAATATCACCGCGACCACCAGGATGGTGCCCTGGACCATCGGGTAGTCCTGATCGAAGATCGCGCCGACCAGCAGGCGGCCGATGCCGCGGATCGAGAACACCGTCTCGATGACCACCGTGCCGCTGAGCAGCAGCGCGACCTGGATGCCGGCAACGGTGACCACCGGAATGAGCGCGTTCCGGAGGCCGTGCGCCACGACCACGCGGCGCTCGTTCAGGCCCTTCGACCGGGCGGTGCGGATATAGTCGCTGCTCAGTACTTCCAGCAGCCCGGCACGCACGAATCGCATGAGAATCGCGGCGGATCCCGCCCCGACCGCGATGCTCGGCAGGATGATGTGCCGGAACCACTCGACGAAGCCATCCTCGCCGATCGAGGCGTAGCCGAGCGATGGCAGCCAGCCCAGGTTCACCGCGAACACGATGATGAGGATGATCCCGAACCAGAACGCCGGCATGCTGACGCCGAGGAAGGCGACGAGACTCACCACGAAATCGGCGAGCGAGTTCCGGCGCAGCGCGGCAAGGACCCCTGCGGGAACGGCGATCACGATGGCGATGATGAACGCGACGATGGCGATGCTCAGAGTCTTGGGCAGGCCGGACACGATGGCGTCGCCGACGCTCTCGGCGCCGGTGATCGACGTGCCGAGATCGCCCCGCAGCATGTTGCCCATCCAGCGGACGTACTGGACGAGCACGGGCTCATCCAGTCCGAGCCTGTCGCGCAGCGCGTCTGCCGCTTCCGGTGTGTATTCGGTGCCGAGCATCTGGACGACGGGATCGCCAGGAATCGCCCGGATCAGGAAGAAGACGAGCGTCGCGCAGCCCCAGACGATGAGGATGCTGTGGATCAGTCGCCGGAAGATGTACTGGGTCACGCCGCAGCCCCCGAAGCCGTGCCGGATCGAGTGCCCGATCCGGCACGGCGATTGCCGAGCAGACGCGCCCTACTGATCGAGCCAGAGATGCTCCAGGTAGCGTTGTTCCGGAATCGGAACGTATCCCTGAACGTGGTTGTAGAACGCCGTCACGTCGGGCAGATGGTAGAGGAACGCGTAGGCGGCATCGTTGGCGAGCAGCAGTCTGAGCTCCTGCAGAATCTGTGTGCGCTCTTCCTGGTCCGACGTCAGCCGTTGCCCATCGCACAACTCGTCCGCTTCCGGGTTGCTGTAGGCATACGTGTTGAACGGACCCTCGGAGTGGAAGAAGTTCCAGATGTTGTCGTCCGGGTCCACATCCACGACGCTGCCGAGGATGTCCATGTCGTAGTCGCCGGAGTTGCGCCGTTCCGTGTAGGCGTTCTGCTGCATCTGGTCGAGCTGGACGTCGAGCCCGATCTCGCTGAGCTGGCTGCGGATCACCTGCTCGACGCGGGTGTTCGGATCGGTGATGAGGTTGACCTGGACGCCGTCGAGTCCGGCCGACTCGGCGAGTGCTCGGGCCTCGTCGAGGTTGAATGCCTGCGGGTCCTCCGCCTCGTCGGCGCCCTGGTACACCCAGCCGAATGCCGGCGCGATCGGACCGATGCCCGGGGTGCCGCGCCCGAAGAAGGCCGTGTTGATGAGCTCTTCCCGGTCAATCGCCTTGGCCACGGCCATGCGGGCTTCGGGGTTGTCCCACGGCGGACGGGCATAGTTCATGGCCAACCCGATCCAGTTGGTCCCCGCGGCCTCGACGATGGTGATGTCGTCGATCGCGGCGATCTGGTCGTAGCCGATCAGCGGCAGGATATCGACCATGTCGACATCGCCCGCTTCGAGCGCGCTCACGAGCGTGGACGCCTCGGCGACGAGCTGAACGACGACCTTGTCGAGCGGCGGGCGGCCGCCGTACCAGTCCTCGAAGGCAAGGAGGTCGAATCCTCCGCCGACCTCGACGGTGTCGGGATCGATCATGAACGGACCACAGCCGATGGGAGCCTGGCCGAATGCCACGTCGCCCATCTCCTCGGCGGCGCGTTGCGAGATCGGCAGGAGCGCGCGACCGGGTCCCCGGCTGCACGCCGTGCCCAGAAACGGCGCGTAGGGCGCGCTCTGGACCATGTGCACGGTGAGATCGTCCGGCGCGGTGATCTCGGTGATGAGGGCCAGCTTGTTGGCATGCGGCGAGGCGAAGTCGGGGTTGGTCGTCCGTTCGTAGGTGTAGATGATGTCGCTCGCCGTCAGCGAGTCGCCGTTGTGGAAGGACAGCCCTTCGCGCAGGTGGAAGGTGTATTCGAGACCATCTTCGCTGACTTCCCAGGTCTCGGCGAGGTCGGCGATGATGCCCAGCTCCTCGTCGAACTGCACCAGGCCGGAGAAGATGTTCGACAGAAGCTCGCCGGCGACGGCGCCGAGGTTGACCTGGGCGGGATCGAGTGTTGGGATCTGGCCGATGCCGTAACCCCAGCGCAGCTCGCCGCCCTGCTGTACATCCTGCCGGCGCTCGGCCCGGTTGCCGGGGGCTGCCCCGACCGCGGCGAGGCGGGATGCATAGCCGATCGCTCCACTGGCCGCCGCCAGCTGCATCAACGTTCGCCGGCTCACCCGAGGCCCACTGAGAACGCTCCAGTCGATCGAATCACGACGATGCATGTCCTCAATTCTCCTTCACTCGCACTCCAGGAATGCAATGCGAGTCCCGTTGGTGATGAGGAAAGGTCGATGCACGGGAGTCTCGCATGCACATAACGAAGTGTCAAACTGCAATGGTGCATCCGGTCGTCCCGGCGGGTCGTGAAAGGCATCGGCGTCAGCGTGGACTCAGAGGTGGGGTCCGGTTCCGACGACGGTCGATGCCGCTCGCGAATATTCGCGGCGACAGGGGGTTGACGGATGCGGGACGCTCCCATATGATGCTTGAGGTGGCACCGTAGTCGGTGTCACATTTCTCTGATCGACGGTCGGCCATCCGACCCATGCACCACAGGAGGACGACGTGGTGAACAGCATCAACGCACAGTTCATCAACCGGTTCCGCCTGGCACCCAGCGGTGGTGCTGCATGGGAGGAGTGTGCCCGTCGGTTGGAGGTGTATCAGCATTAGGTAGCTGATCACAACCCAACGCACGAGACCGCTCCTCTGTCAGGCAAGACCTGTCGAGGGGCTTTTTGTGTGCCCACGCCGGTGGCCAGCGAACAGGGGCAGCCGTCATCCTCGCCAACCGGCCCGCAGAACGGAGGAGACTCACGTGTTCAAGACAGCATCGAAATACAGCACACGTTAGAGTCATGGCCCACGATCGAGCTCGATGCGGCCGCGCGGCCCACCGCGACTTGACCTGAACATTTCTTGAGGTTGTAGCGTTGGGGTATCGACCGTCGCCGGACGCGGACCGTGTCGCCATGACACCCAGGGAGGACCAGCCAATGATCATCATCGACCACCGTGCCCTTTCGGGCGCCACGAACCGACCAACGCCGTGTTCACGGCAGAAGTGGCGCGACGTGCCCGATTCTTCAGTCCCGATACCACCCATGCGCAGGTCCAGACTGCGCCGGAGATCGACAGCAATGCAACACCCGGAACTGACCATCCTGATTCATCGATCCAGGGCGATCGAACGAAACGCCAACATCTCGTACCTGCGCCCGAAACGGCCAACCCTGCACATTGTCGACAACGCTCGTGCAGCCGCCGGTGGTGCGCTCATCTCGCTCGGGAACCGAATCGCGCCGCGCGAGCAGGAACCCCGCGCGAATTCGAATCATCGTGAGGAGCATCCATCATGGATCTGACACTGACACCCGAATCGATCCTCCTGATCCACCGTCAGATGGTGGAAGAGGGTCTGGCCCGGTGGCGGCTCGACAGCTCGCCACGCCAGCGCCGCACCGTGCGCGTGCGGCTGGGCGGCGCGCTGATCGCGCTGGGCACGCGCATGAAGGGTCCGGAGCGGAGCGCCAGCGACATCGCCGGCGCCGCCCGGCACGATCCGGCATTCGGCCCGGGTTGAGCGGATACAGCGAGTGGGGCGGCGACTGCCGCATCTCTCTCGCGACGTGTCCGGACCCGTAGAGGCTCCACGGCGACGTCAGGGAATTTCCCTGCGGCGCGACGGACACCAGCACCCGCGAAGCGAGCGGGAATACCGCGAGAGGGACAAGACATGCGACCGATTCAACATCCAGGAACGATGCAGCTGATCCATCAGGAGATGGTGCAGCGGGAGCTCGAACGGAACAGGGGATCTATCGATCCGACCGGGCAATGTCCAGGCACAACCGGGCGCCGCGAAGGTGGCATCCGGCGAAGGATCGACCGGCTGCTGGTCGTCATTGGCACCCGGATCGACCCCGGGCAACGCCAGGGCCTGCGATCGCCGGAAGTCGAGGCTATGGGCTAGTGGGGGAACGGGCGGTGTCGCGCCAGCGGACCGCCACCCTCCGAGAAGACGACGGGTCCGGACCACCCGCATTGCGCCAGGGGAAACGGAATGATCGATATCAATCAGTCGGCCGCCCTCGACCTGCGGGACGTGGGCAAGACATTCAAAAAGAAGCGCAACGACTACGCGCACGCCCTCAAGGGCGTGTCGCTGGAGCTGCGACGCGGCGAGTGTGTCGGTATCCTCGGCCCGAACGGATCGGGAAAGAGCACACTCGTCCGCGTGATCTCGACGCTGACCACGCAGGACAGCGGCAGCGTGCAGATCTTCGGTCATGACGCCGTGAAGGAGCCGAAGGCGGTGCAGCGGTACATGAACCGCGTCAGTGTCGAGGCGAGCTTCTTCAAGAAAATGTCGTCGCTGGAGAACCTGCTGTTCGGCGCGAAGCTCTATGGTGTCCCCGATGCCGAGAGCCGGCCGCGCATCCGCGAGATCCTGGAGGGTGTCGGGTTCGACTACAAGCGCATCAACGATCCGATGGAGCACCTCTCTCGGGGTATGCAGCAGAAGATCGCGTTGGCGCGGGCGCTCCTGACCAGCCCGGTCCTTATGCTGCTCGACGAACCGACCACCGGACTCGACCCGCGCAGCAAGAAGGATGTCCAGACGCTGATCCGGAGTATCCGGGCCGACCACGACTCGACCATCCTGCTTTGCACGCACGATATGGACGAGGCGGAGCAACTGTGCGACCGCATCGGCATCCTGCTCAACGGGGAGCTGGTCGCGATCGACACGGTGCAGGGGTTGAAGCAGCACTACCAGAAGGATGGCGTGCTGCCGACGCTCGAAGAGGTGTTCATGGCGGCGACCGGCTCGACGCTGGAGGAAGCCGAATTCGCGGACGAGCTCGACGGCGAGCCGGTCGCGCAGGGAGCCTGATCGATGCAGATCGCATCCGGATTGAGACCCAGGCCGAACTGGCAGCGCGAGGCCATCGCGATCTGGGGATACGTGCAGCGCAACTACTTCCTCACGAAGCGCTATTTCATGTGGGAAGTGGTCTGGCTGGTCTACTCGGTGATGAACGCGCTCACCATCGGGTTCATCGGCGTCGAGTTCGGCGGGGTGAATCCGTCGGTGGCGACAACCTACCTGCTGATCGGCACGCTGATCTGGAGCTACCTCTCGATGATCTTCGACCTGCTGTCGGAGACGGTGAGCTGGGAGCGATGGGAAGGCACGATCGAATACACCTTCATGAGTCCGGCCAGCCGTGCCGCGCAGCTCATTGGCATGGGCGTCTACGCCGTGCTCTACGGCATCGTCCGCATGATCGTCATGCTCGGGGTGATCTCGCTGTTCTTCGACATGAGCCTGGGGAACGCGAACTACCTCGGCGCGCTGGCGCTGCTGGCGATCTGCAGCGTCTCGCTGGTCGGGTTCGGCATGGTGGCGGCGGTGAGGCCGCTGCTATCGCCGGAGAAGGGCCAGCAGGTAACGGCGATCGTCACGGCGGTGCTGTTGCTGGTGTCGGGTATCTACTACTCGGTGGATGTCCTGCCAGGATGGCTGCAGCCGCTCTCGGTGATCTCGCCGGTCACCTATGCGCTCGACGGCATCCGCAAGATGCTCCTGGACGGGGCACCGTTCGCGAGCCAGTGGGACAATGTGTGGCCGCTGCTGATCATGGGGCTGATCTTCCCGCCCCTGGGACTGTGGCTCTTCCACGCGGGTGAGATGTTCGCGAAGCGGACCGGCCGCCTGAAGCGAAGCGGGTAGCCGCATCACACGGGCGATGCGATGAGCGAGCACGTTGAACACTGAACTGGGTCATGGAGGCTGGTCAGGTCCGCGCGGCCGACCGGCTGGGAGTGTGTCAGTGAGAGGAGGCTCCATGATCTCTGAACTGGACCTGGCGATGATGACGTTCGCCACTCGCGACGACTGGCTGGCGTGGCTCGACGAACACCACGACACGTCGGATGGGTTGTGGCTCAGATTCACCTGGAATGGGTCGGGCTTCGACAGTATCTCGCCGTTCGAGGCGATTGAGGGCGCGCTCTGCTGTGGATGGGTCGACCGCGAGGCGGATACGCTCGAGGAAGACGACTGGTTGCTCCAATTCACCCCGCGTCCAGCGACCACACGATGGACGATGGTCGCGTGCCGGACGGCGGAATCGCTCATAGCACGCGGCGAGATGAGGCCAGCCGGCTTGCGGGAGGTTGAGCGCGCCATATCCGCCGGTCTCTGGATTGGCGGCGAGCGGCTTCCCTGATGGTGTGGACGATACACGGCGAGCAGGGCTGATGTTGCTCGGCTGGTCGTTCCTATCCGGCAAGGGCTGAGGAACTGTGGGCCATGGTCCGCAGGAGCGTGCATGCGACAATGCCCGGAGGGATGCGTCCCTCCGGGCATTGTCGCGCCAGCGGGGCGAGATGCCTCTGACGTGTGATACCGAATCCGGATGCAGCGTGATGGCTCACCACCTGGAGCGTCGTCCCGGTGGTGAGCTCGATGCACGGTCGGCACAAGACCGGCGCGACGGTTCGCTTCCCACTGCATCACCCTGATTCGGCAAGAGAGTGCATTCGTGGAAGTGGATCGTCTCCCATGAGCAACCGACCGGCCGATCCTGACAGTCGCGCTCGAACCCACCTGGCGAACGAGCGCACGTTCCTGGCCTGGTTGCGCACCGGCTTGAGTCTGGTCGCGCTGGGCCTCGGGGCGGCCCAGTTCCTCGATCACGACCTGCTGCCCGGCGTGCCGCTCACCGGGGTCTTTGCGGTCTTCCTGGTCGGAAGCGGCATGGTCTTGACGGTGTTGGGAGGTGTCCACTTCACCCACGCACGGAACCAGATCGACGAGGGTGCGCATTTGCCCTCGACGCGCGCGGTGTTCATCGGCATGACCCTCGCCACGGTGGCGGGCGTGCTCGCGCTCGGGCTGGTGGTGTTGTTGCTGATCGAGCGATAGCGGGTGATCGATCGTTCCCGGCTCGTTCGGAACCCGGTTGAACTGTTCGCGGCGCACACTCGCGGACGTGCGGCGCCTGGGGCTACCCCTGGGGGAATGGATGCGATCCGTTTTCGTCCGAATCTCGCATGAGGGGGTGGCCGCAACGTGCACGGTGCCCCGGTGATCAACCTGATCGGCGACGCGCTCCGTGACGCCCTCGATCCACGCTCCCGCCGCCGGTAGCACGTATGCGCGCGTGGCTCCGTCTCCAACATATGCCCGTCATGCAGGCTCTACCATCAGGAGGTAGCCGAGGCCGTCCGGCGCGATAATCGGTCTCGCCGCTGGGTCGACCATGGCCGCCTCGCCCTGCGTCAACATTTCGATTTCGCTACCGGACTGAACGACGACCGATCGCGCCAGTGCCACCACGACGATCGGAGAGGCAACGTGGTCGGCGAGCGGCAGCGGTTGCGTCAGTTTCCAGCGGGCGACCCGAAGCCCACCTTGTGCGAAGGCGACCGTTTCGCGGTTGTGCCCGTGGAACCGGTCGGTTCCGTGCGCCGGCGGCGCGAGCTCCGGGTCGAGTCCAGGTGTCGAGATCGCAATGGCGAGCTGATCGCCGGTAGCCACCAGCCCGCCGCCAGCGGGTACCGGCACGGTGTCGCCGGGGGCGATCGGCCACTCGTGTCGTTCGATGTCAGTCCGGATTTCGACCGATGCCGTGTTCTCGCGACCTGCCCACAGCACATGCCACAGCGTCCCGGATGCACCGGTCGCCGGGATGCTGGTGCGACGTGTTGTGTCGATCAGCGCGAGGTCGATCCCACGCCGGTCGGGACTGTCCGGCCCAACGCGCCAGACCATGTGCGTGGCGTGGTCATCGCGACCGAGATAGCGATCGATGAGGGTGTCACGATCGTCGGTGCCTCGATCGAGCGCGTTTCCCCGGATTCGCCTCACGGTTCTCATCATGCCGTCCCTTCGTGCGAGCCCCATATCCGCCGCGCGGTTGACTGGTATCGTCGCAATCGCGCCACCGCCCTGTCACGGTCGAGCGGCATGCCGGTCGCGAGCGGGTGAACCGCCGGCTTCCACGCGTCGGCATCGCCAACCGGATCGATCCAGCCGATGGCTGTCGCGGCCGAACGCGCGGCGCCCCAGACGGAGAGATCAGGTTCGTCGATGACCCGGATCGGTCTCGCGAACGCCTGGGCGATCCGCTGCAGCCAGACCGCATCTCGTGCACCACCACCACCAACGAGCATCGGGCGATCATTGCCGATCGTCCCGCCCCCGTGCTTGTAGGACGCGGCGAGCGCGACGGCGACGCCATCGATCGCCGCGGCGGCCCTTTCGGCGCGCCCATGTCGCTCCCGCAAACCGACGAAGGTGCCCAGGGCGTCGCTGGACTGCGCACGCTCTCCCCCAGGGTGCGGCAGAAACAGGAGATCGGCATCGATCGCCGGGGCCGGTTCGCCGAAGGTCGACCGAGCCCACGCGACGACGTTGCCACCGTTCTGTATTGTCGTCACCCGGAGCCATGATGGCAGGCCGGGAGGCCCGGCGGCCGGCCAACCACCACAGGCAGGCCGTGCCCATGCCGGTTCCAGAATCTGGCAGCCGGTGCTGAGCATGATCAGTGGGGTCGCCGGATCGGTCGCGCCGGCACCGATCGCACCGGCAGCCGCGTCACCCCCGGCGATCACCACCGGGATGCCGGGCTGGAGTCCGAAATCGCGCGCTGGTCGTCCCTGCAGCGGCCCGGCCACCGCGCCAGACGGCAGGATTGGTGGCAGCATGTCGAAACCAGCGCCGGCGGCATCGACCATCGCGGCATCCCAGGTTCCTGAAGCAGGATCGTACCACCCGGTACTGATCGCGTCGCTCGGGTCGGTGACATGGCGGCCGGTCAGTCGAAAGATGATCTCGTCCTTGGGCAGGAGGATGCGTTTGGCACCGGCCGCGATGTCCGGCTGTGTCGTGGTCAGCCAATACCAG
>JAUIGA010000083.1 GCA_030430125.1 Chloroflexia bacterium
CCGCCGGGAAGTAGATGGTGTCGCCGGAGACGGCGGCCTGGGCGTTGATGCCGGCCGACGCCTGGTACTTGAAGACCTCGGTGCCGTCGGCGACGTTGAAGCCGAGGATCACGCCGTCCAGCCCCGCCGTGAAGACGACGTCGTTGCAGATCGTCGCGGCCGCGTACGGCGGTGTGGCGAGCTCGACCTCCCAGACGATCGAGCCGTCGGACGGGTTCAGCGCCGTGAGCAGCCCGGTGCCACTGGTGAAGTCGAACGGCGCGTCCGGATCGAATCCGCCGCCGACGTATGTGCTTCCGAGCTCGACGATCGGGCAGACGAGCACGTTGTGCTCGGCCGAGTACGCGTATTGGGTTTCGACGCCACCGAGGGTGCCCGGCCAGACCTCGACCGATTCATCCGGCTCGAACTCGGTGCGCTCGTCGTTCATGTGGGTGCCGACCGGGGTCGCCCAGATGATGTCGCCCGTCGCCCGGTCGAGCGAGTAGACGACACCGTGCTTGCCGCTGGCGAAGGTCACGGCGGTGCCATCAACCTCGGCCAGGAGCGGGGTGAGGTGGTTGTCGAGGTCGAAGACGTCATGCGGCTTGACCTGCGTGTACCAATCGAACGTCCCGGTCGCCGGATCGACCTTGAGGACCGAGTTGGTGTAGAGATTGTCGCCGGGGCGGCTGCTGGACCACGGCCACTCGTCGGTGCCGGGGTAGGGGGCCGGGTTGGCGACAGGTGCGTAGGCCTTGCCCTCGTCGTCGAAGGATGGCGGGTGCCACAGACCGCCGCCGGAGTTGACCGTCGGGTTGCCCCAGAGGTTGTCGGTGGTGGTGTCGACGTACCAGATGACGTCGCCGGTGGCGGCGTCGAGCACAAACAGGAATCCGCGCTGACCGCCCTGGTAGAAGCCATCGGACGACCCCGGGATGGTGCTCACCCAGACCTTGTTGTCGTGGATGGCCGGCACCATGGTGATGCCCTCGTTGAGCGGCCCCTGGATGTTGGTGCGCCAGACCTCCTCGCCGGTGTCGGGCTGGAGCGCAATCACGTCGCCAACGCCGCCGATGGTGGTGAAGAGCAGGCCGTAGGCCGCCGCGACACCGTTCGGGCCGCCGGAGGGCACGACGTCGTCGTAGGTGTTGACCCACAGCTCCTCGCCGGTGTCCTTGTTCAACGCGTAGACGTTGGCGGTGGCATCCTGGATGTAGATCGCGTCACCAACGATGCACGGGTTGGCCGTCAGCCCACCGAAGGCGCCACCGGACTGGATCGCATACGTCCAGGCGGTGCCCAGCTCGCCGATGGTGTCGATGCTGATGTTGGTGCCCTTGACGTCGCGCGTGGCGGCGAGGTCGTAGTTCTCCGCCGGCCAGTTGGTTTCCGTGTCGAACTCTTCGGGCACCGCGGGACCGAGCGCCACCGGCGTCGCCTCCGCGGCCTGCGGATCCTGCGCCAGCGCGCGGGTGGCCGGGCCGAGGCCGGCGGTGGCGGCTGCCAGTCCGGCGGCGGATGCCGTGCCGATAGCGGTTCGCCGTGAGAATTTCGTCCGCTCCATGGGAGCATCCTCCTGGGTAGTCCGACCTGCATGGTCGGACAAGTGCTTGACCATGTGAACAATAAATGTAGATTGTGTACACGTGCAAGAGGTCACTTTGTTGCACATGAAACCGGGGGCGTGTCGCCACGCTCGACGGGATCGGCACGAAGACATCGATCAGCAGCAACCCCACACGGACCAGTTCCGGCACGCCTGGAGCAGTGCCCGTCTGCAACGCATCGAGCCACGCTTGCCAATCGCGTGGCCAGGGTTCGCTATGATGAACTCAAACCTGACGTGGTGTCCGCATCATTCAGCGCCGGATGCTTCATGACTCGCTCCCGAGGCATCGTCGAGATCCGGCAGGAAAGGCGACTATTCATGGCAACCGATCCGATACGTCGCGTGCGTCACACAGAGTACGATATCCCCCTGACATTCGGCATTCGCGAAGCTCTTGACCGCCTTGCCGGCCTGCCTCCCTCTCAGGATGTCCCGTTCCTGACCGTCTGCCTCGACTGGACCCCGGATGGCGCCAACCCCGGCCGCGATCAGGAGCCGGTCGTGCTGCGTTCACAACGGCGCGGGAATCAAGACAACAAGGGAGAGCAGCAACGCCCCTCCCGCACGGTGATGGAGCAAGAACTTGGTCGCCTGATCGACGAGTACGGTCCACGAGGCGCGATCTTCGACAGCCTGAGGGCCGATGCCGAGCGCATCGCGGATTTCATCGACGAGGAACTCGATCCCTCCGCCAAGGGGGTGTACATCGTCTCGAACAGCGCGAACGGAGTGTTCGAGACGCTGGCGCTGGGTCTGCCACTGGAGACGAGCATCCGTATCGGACCGATGCCGATGCTCTCCTCGCTGGCGAAGAAGGTCGACGATCACCCGGCGTACATGGTGCTGCTGGCGGATCAACGCGAGGCGACCCTGTCGGTGATCCGGCGCGCGCGTCAGGGACGCACAGTCTGGCTGGACAGCAGCGACTATCCGCCGCGAACGCAGCAGGGCGGTCCGTCCCAGCGGCGCTATCAGGCTCGCCACGACGAGCGGGTCAGCGCGTTCGCGCGAGATGTCGCCGATGCGACGCTGCAGGCGCTCCAGGAGGAGGGGGTCGACATGTTGATCCTCGCCGGGGACGAGGTCATCACCAGCGCGCTGATGCCGGAGTTTCACCACGGTGTCACCGATCGCATCGTCGACACGATTCGGCTGGACATTCGCGCCAGCGAGCAGGAACTGCTCGACGCCACATTGCCCATCGTGGCCGCCGCCGAGCGCGAGCGAGAGCTGGAGAAGGTCGAGCGTATCGCCAATGCGGTCGGGGCGGCCGGGCGCGGCGCGGCCGGCGGGGTGGACGTGCTGCGGGCGCTCCAGCGCGGGCAGGCGGCCGGTATCGCCATGGTTGACGATTACGCCGAGCCGGGTTGGGCGGATTTCGGGCGGAACCTGTACGGTGTGGGGCCAGTGCCCGAGCGTCATCCGATGGACGGGGATGTTGCCGACCTCGTGCCGATCCCGCTGGAGGAGGAGATGATCCGCCTCGCGGTCCAGACCGGGGCCACTATCGAGATCGTCAAGACGACGGTACCTGTCGATGCGGCGGATGCCGAGGTTCCGGATGCTGGATCCCTTCCGCGTTCGGAGGCGGCAGGGCGACTGGACGCGATCGGCGGGGTCGGCGCGACCCTTCGCTATACCTGACACAACGCCCGACCCGAACGCGGAGCAGGGCGGTCGCCGGTGCGGGAGGTGCAGCTCGCGGCAGGAGGGTAACGATGGCGCGGTGGCGGAGTCGCGGTCAGCGACGGTTTCGGGACCGGATCGATGGCGGCATGCAACTCGCCGAGCTGTTGGCGCCGATGGCGAGCGACGATCCGCTCGTGCTCGGACTGCCTCGGGGAGGGGTGCCGGTGGCGGCGGAGGTTGCCAGGGCGCTCGATGCCGAGCTCGACGTGCTGGTCTCGCGCAAGGTCGGCGCGCCACGGCAGCCGGAGCTCGCCGTCGGGGCGGTCACAGCGGATGGCGGCGTGTTCCTCGATGCCCGTCTTGCCAGGCATCTGCGCATCGGCGACGAGGTGCTGGAGGAGCTGGTCGCGCGAGAGCGCGAGGTTGCCGTCGAGCGCGATCGACGGTTTCGGGGTGGTCGTCCGGCGCCTCGTGTTGCCGGGCGCATGGTGTTCGTGGTCGATGACGGGCTCGCGACCGGAGCGACCATGCAGGCCGCGGTCCACGCCCTGCGCAAGCGCAAGCCGCATCGCCTGATCGTCGGTGCGCCGGTCGGTGCGCCGACGACCTGCGAGCTGCTGGAAACGGAGACCGATGCGTGTATCTGCCTGTACACGCCGTCGTCGTTCCAGGCGGTGGGTCAGTTCTACGAGGATTTCACGCCGACGACCGATCGCGAGGTGGAGGAGATACTCGACGTCTATCGCCTGCGTGCCATCACCGACCGGCAGCGCGTTGAGGACGACGAAGCCGGGGGCTGATTTTGCATGCGGGCGCCGCCGACGCAGGCGTCCCGGGCGCGACATTGGCTACCGTGCAGCGTGATGTAATCCTGTAATCTGCATTAGAGAGTATTCTTGATGTAGACGACAGGAGACAACCATGGCACGGATAGACGACGAGGTTCGCGGATGGTTCGCTGGGCAGGTGCCCGACGACTGGTTTGTGGCGGCCGCCGAGATCACTGGCGACCGCGAGGAGATCCTGGTGATCGGGACGCTTGCGGAGCCGACGGTTGATGGCGACGCGACGGATGAGACCCGGCGCGCGGCGGAGACGGCGAGGATCGAGCGGTTCCGCGAGGATACCCGCGATGCCCGCATCCGGATCGCGCTGGACGCCGAACGACGCTTCGAGCGCAAGGTATCGTGGGGCGCGGTGTGCGGTGAGACCAGCTCCCGATTCACGACCCTTGGGCTGCCGGTGATGACGCGGTTGCGCCTGCCGGAGCGGGGGGTGCTGGACACGCTGATCGATTCCGGCGTCGCGCGGAGCCGCAGTGAGGCGCTGGTGTGGTGCGTGCGACTGGTCGGCCGGCATCAGGCGGAGTGGCTGGCGGATTTGCGCGAGGCGCTGAGCACGGTGGAGCAGGTCCGCGCGAAGGGGCCGGAACCTGCGGCGTAGCGCCGGATCGTTGTCGGCATTCGTCAGCGGGAGGGCACATTCATCATTCCGTCCGAGGGCCGGGCTTGTCCCGGCCCATTCACTCGACAGATGGGCCCGTCCCTTGTGGGTGGATCCGACATCCGCAGTGACGACGAGGTCCGCGGGGATCGCCACCAGACCCCTATCGTCGCGCCCGGGCAACCTTCGGCTCCGCTCGGGACAAAATCCGGTCCGTGCCTGCAGAATTGCCAATCAACGGTATGGGCGGTCCGCGTGTCCTCGCCCTCGACGACAATGAGTGGCCCGAGGGAGGGCACAAGGCCCTCCCGTACGTGAAATCGCACTTCGATGCCTCAAATGCCGACCTGGTCGCGCCCCTTGAGCTGCAGCATCTGCCGCGCCTCGTCCGGTGTGGCGACGTCCAGCGACAGCTCCTTCAGGATGCGGACGATTTTCGCGACCTGGTCCGCGTTCGACTCGGCCAGCTTCCCCTTCTCCAGGTAGATGTTGTCTTCCATCCCGACGCGGGTGTTGCCGCCCATGATCGCGCCCATCGTCACCAGGTTCGTCTGGTGGCGACCCGCGCCGAGGATCGACCAGATGTAGTTCTCCCGCCCCACGAGGCGGTCGAGGGTGCGGCGCATGTGCAGCAGGTCCTCCGGATCGGTGCCGATGCCGCCGAGGATGCCGAAGATCGACTGCACGAAGATCGGTGGCCGAATCATGCCGCGATCGAGGAAGTGGGCGAGGTTGTAGACGTGCCCGATGTCGTAGCACTCGAACTCGAAGCGGGTGCCGTGAGCTTCGCCGACATCGCGCAGGAAGCGCTCGATATCCTCGAAGGTGTTCTTGAAGATGCCGCCGCGCGTGCCCTCCAGATAGGGCTCCTCCCAGTCGTAGGTGAATTCCTTGACGCGGTCCTTGATCGGAAAGAGGCCGAAGTTGATCGATCCCATGTTGAGCGAGCACATCTCCGGCCGGAAGCGAAGGGGACCGCGCATGCGCTCCTCGATGGACATCGTCAGCCCGCCGCCGGTTGTCATGTTGATGACAGCGTCGGTGCCCTGGTGGATGGCTGGCAGGAATTGCCCCCACACATCTGGATCGGGGGTGGGCTTGCCGGTTTTCGGGTCGCGGGCGTGCAGGTGCAGGATCGCCGCGCCGGCTTCGGCCGCGCCGATGGCGGATTCGGCGATCTGGTCCGGCGTGATCGGCAGGTAGGGCGTCTGCGAAGGCACGTGGATGCCGCCGGTGACGGCGCACGAGATGATGACCTTTCTGGCGGCTGATGGCATTGGCGGCTCCCTTGTTGCTCTGGCTCATTCAGGTGTCACGATGGTAGCCGAAGTTGTGCAGTGGCGCGATTCGAATGGCCGGTTAGCCGAAGAGATCGATCTCCGGCCACGCCGTGATGATTCGGAGGAGGTGCTCGAGCCTGGAGAGGAGGTCAATGAAAAAGGCGTCGACGTTCACAGGCAGCGAGTTGAACAGCACGGCGAGTGTGGACCCATCCGGCGTGCGGACGAGCCACGCAGCGCTCGAACCTGCCAATGTGCCCGCGTTGGACCACTGGTAGCCGCCATTCCTGGCTTCGCTGTGCCAGCCGAGTCCGAAGGGTTTGGTGCGCCGGCGCGACGATGCATTGTGAGAATCGTGTCGCATTGTCGGCTGCGACTTGAGACCAGGTGTTGCCGAATGAGAACACGTGTTCTATCATCGCTGCATCGCATTGGACATTGAGTGGCCTGACTGGCGAGCGAGGAGGGCACGATGCAGCGGGTCTTTCGCCTGGTAGACACGAGCGACCTGGAACCGGTCGGCACGAAGACGACGTCGGGGTTCGTCAACAGCGTCCGAGACAACGGTGTGATCGCGCCGATCCTTGTTGCGGAGGTGCCGGACACGGACGGGGTGATCTCGCTGCGGATCGTCGACGGCAACCGGCGCGTGCGTGCTGCGCAGGCGGCAGGACTGTCGAAGGTTCCGGCGGTAGTGTTGAAGGAAACCACGCCCGAGGACCACGCCCGACTGACACTGATCTGCAATCACCTGCGCTCGTTCAACTTTTACACAGAGTCGCTGGCGGCGACATCGCTCTCGGATGATGCGCGTGATATCGAGCGCAAGGCGAAGGCGATGGGGATGAGCGCGAGCCGGGTGGTCGGCATGGTCCGCAAGCTGGAGCGGATGCCGGCGCCGGTGCGGTCGGCCATGTACGAGGAGCGGATACAGGTCAGCTCCGCGACGGACGTCGCCGGCTTTCCGCCTGGTTTGCAGGATGAGGTGGTTGCGCGGTTGGAGCAGCGAGGCTGGCTCGATACGCGGACTGTCGCCACGATGAAGCAGGACTGGGAGGTGAGGCACGGGCCGATTAACCCCCGGACCGCGAAGCGAGCTCATCAAGTCCCTCCGCCGCCGCCAGACAACTGGGCCGATGCTCCGCCGGTAGCGATGGATGACTCCGAACCGGGGGCGGCCATGAACGGGTGGCAGGTGCGCCCGGTGGGCGCGGCAGTACAGCCACCTTCGTCGACCGGATCGGACCAGGATGCTGGAACTGCCCCGACGCTTGCGCGACCGAGGGTCACAGAGATGCGGCGCGCGGGAGACATGCCCGGGAAGAGTGGGTACGAGCCCAACGTTTCGGCCTCTCGGCCGTCGGTCCGGTCCGAGCCAGCGATCGACGTCGAGATGGAGGCATTCGTGAAGTTGCTGGATGCGACGCTGGGTGATCTCGCGCGGGAAGGGCAACGGCTCGGTATCAGCCGGTCGGTGTGGGTCGATCGGGCGATGCGGGCATGGGTCGCCATTGATCCCGAGGAATGATTCGTGCGGTGGTACTCCTGGCGGTGTCGAGTTGGTAGCCTGTTGGCCTCGATTCTTTCTTTGATCAGCAGCCCGGACGCGGCGCAAACGAAGGGACGGGCTCGGCATCGATCCGCCCCTGATGCGGTTGCGCGCTCGGACTCACGTGGTAGGGTCATTGGGAACCACGACGCTATGCCTCCTCCTGCCTGGTCGGGAATCGCAGCATGACTTCCCGCGCTGGCATCAGGTTGAGGCGACAAGGAGTTCCCGAATCGTGGCGACCGAAACACAGCTCGATTTCGACGATACCGGCAAGGTGGTCTTCGACGACTGTTACGACCAGCCGGACCCGCGCGGGTATTTCACCTCGTTGCGGGGCTACGACTACCGTATCGCCGGCGAGGCGCAGCCGGTGATGCGCCAGGCGGTGGATGCGCTGCAGGCGCACCGGTCGCTTGATGGGGTACGGGTGGTCGATGTCGGCAGCTCGTACGGCATCAATGCCGCCCTGCTGCGGCATGACATCTCGCTGGACGACCTCTACGCCCACTACGGCGATCCGGATATTGCCGGGCTCAGCCGCGACGAATTGCTTGAACGGGATCGGCGCTACTTCCACGCCCACCAGGCCGATACCGGCGCGGAGGTTGTTGGGGTCGATACGGCGGGCAACGCGGTTGACTACGCGGTCGAGGCCGGGTTGCTGGACGAGGGAATCACCGCCAACCTGGAGCAGGAGGCGCTCGACGGCGACGCCCGCGACGCGCTCGCGGGGACTGACTTCGTCATGTCAACCGGGTGCATCGGCTATGTGACCGAGACGAGCATCGAGAAGATCATGGACGTGGTCGAGGAGCGCCGGCCGTGGATGGCGCACACCGTCTTGCGGATGTTCCCCTTCGAACCGTTCGAGGAGCTGCTGGCGGAACGGGGCTATCGTACCGAGCGCCTGGAGGGCACGCTGCGGCAGCGCCAGTTCGTCAACGAGGAGGAGCGCGCGCACGTGATCGAGAACCTCGGCGAGCTTGACATCAACCCTGCGGGCAAGGAGAGCGAGGGGTGGTACCACGCCAACGTCTTTTTCTCCCGGCCCGTTGAGGATGCCGCTTTCCCGGTGAACCTGGCGGTGTAGCCGGCGGCGAGACCCGGCATCACCCGTCGTCGCGCAGATCCCCGACCGCCTTGGCGCGGATGCGGGTGGCGTTGCCGGGCAGGTAGGCGAGCGGGATGTCCTCGACATCGACGATCTCGACCGTCGCCGGATCCGCCCCGGCGGCGATCGCCCGCTCCGTCGCCTCCGTCCGGGCCGTCGCCACCGCGTCGTCCCGCGATATGCCGTTCAACGCGAACACCCGGTCGACCTCGCCGCTGATCTGCGCGATCGCCGCGCCGACGGCGTTCGCCGCGGCGAAGTGGCGTGGCTTGACCAATTCGCCGACCCCATCCACCTCCGTCACAAGGATCGAGCCGCCCCCGACGACGATCAGGTCGACATCGCCCGCCTGCGTCTTCATCCGGTCGACCCCCTGCGAGACCATCTCCCGGATGCGAGCCGCCGCGCGGTTGACCAGCGCCGGGTCGAGCGTTGCCACTCGCGCGGGTTCGCCGAGAGTTGCCCAGCCGGCCGCGGCGGCGATGTCGGTCGCGGTCAGCGTTTCGCCGCCGAACACCAGGGCGTCGCGGGTGATGCGGTAGCCGACGCTGCGCGGCCCGATCCGCACGGTGTCGCTGTCGTTCGTCACGAATGAGCCGCCGCCGAGTCCGAAGGAGTAGACATCCGGCATGCGGAAGTTGGTGCGCACGCCGCCGACGTCGACCGCCAGCGATGAGCGCCGGGGGAAGCCGTCGGCCAGCACGCCGAGATCGCTGGTGGTGCCGCCGACGTCGAGCACGAGGGCATTCCGGCGGCCCGAAAGGAAGGCCGCGCCTCGTACCGAGTTCGATGGTCCCGAGGCGAAGGTGAGCACCGGGAACGCCTCGGCGAAGTCCGCGGTCATGAGTGTGCCGTCGTTCTGGGTGAGATAGAGCGGGGCGGCGATGCCCATGCCGGCGATGGCGGCGCGGAAGGCGGCGACGGTGCGCCGGGCGAGGGGGCGGAGGGCGGCGTTGAGGATGGCGGCATTCTCCCGCTCCAGCAACCCCAATTCTCCGACCTCACGGGATTTCGTGATCGCCGCTCCGGGCAGGAGCTCGCCCAACATCGCGGCGGCGTGGTCTTCCATCTCCGGATTCACCGGCGCGAAGGCGGCGGAGATGGCGACGTCGGTGATGCCGGCGTCCCGGATGCTCGCGGCGACGTGTTCCAGCTCGCCGGGGATCAGCGGGTGGATCTCGCGCCCGTCGAACTCGTTGCCGCCGTGGACCATGAATGCGTGGTTGCCGACCGCGTCGCGGATATCGGCGGGCCAGTCCATCATCGGCGGGATGGATTCCGATGCGGGGAGGGCAAGGCGGACGATGGCGGTCCGCGCCAGGTGGCGGCGCTCGATCACGGCGTTGGTGAAGTGGGTGGTGCCGATCATCACGCCGGCGATGCCGTCCGGCGCGATGTTGCCAGCGGCGAGAATGTCGGAGACGGCGCTGACGATGCCGGTGGTGACGTCCTCGGTGGTTGGCGTCTTGCAGGTGGCGTGCACGGTGGTGCCGTGCATGAGGGCGGCGTCGGTGTTGGTGCCGCCGACGTCGATGCCGATGCGGAAGGTCACGGTCGGGTCTCCAGGGGCGCGGGTCGATCGATTCGCTGGTGTTGATTATCGACCGCTGCGCTGCACGGTCAACCGAGGCACGCCAGGCGAAATCCGTAGACCCGGATTTTGATATCCGGGTGTATTATGGTGGATGGCATTGCAGGGATGGAATCGATCGATGCCTACAGTTCGCACCCGGACAGCCGGATTGGGTCTACCGGTCGACGTCCGGTTCAGTGCTGGCTTCCAGCTCGGCGGTGGCCATCTCGATGAAGCTGACGGTGTCCGGGAGGGTGTCGACGGGTCCGTTGTCCTCCGGCGAGACGCGGCGCGCCAGCGCCATGTCGATCAGGCCAGTCCATTCCGGGTGTCGGTCCTTCACCCACGCCGCCGCCCGCTGCTTGGACACGTGCTCGCCGGTGTGGTGGGTAACCAGCG
>JAUIGA010000084.1 GCA_030430125.1 Chloroflexia bacterium
GTTTCCTCGTCGTGCGCGGGTTACTCTTCCCGGATGAAGTCGCCGAGATGCGCAAGCACACCGAGGAGCTGATGCAGGGCCGCCTGCCCGAGCAGGCCGGCAGCGAGCTGGCCCATCGCGACGGTACCGAGGACACCGGCACCAATGTCCAGGCCCTCGCCGCCCCGCCCGCCGACCTCAGTCCCGAGGAGAAAGCCGAGTACTTCCTGCGTATCCACATGCTGCACCGCCAGCTCGCCCTGCACGAGCGCTACCTGCTGCACCCCCGCGTGCTCGACGTGCTGCAAGCGCTGATCGGGCCGGACGTACTGGCGCTGCAGACCATGCTCTTCCTGAAGGGCCCGGGCAAGCCGGGGCAGGGTTGGCACCAGGACACCTACTACATCCCCACGCACCCAGACACCCTCTGCGGCGCGTGGATGGCGATCGACGACTGCGACGAGCACAACGGCGCGATGTGGTTCGCCTCCGGCAGCCAGCACGAGCCGGTCTACCCGCCGGTGTCCGGCAAGGGCTACGGTGACCGCGATCTCGACGACATCGAGGGCGTGAGCGGCGTCAGCAACCCCGACGACGAGCAGAACGACCTCACCCGCATAGCAGAACGCTACCCGCACCTGCTGGTCGCGGCGAGGGCGGGGGATGTCGTGTTCTTTGGTGGGCACATCCTGCACCGGAGCAAGAAGAACATCACCACCGACCGCTTCCGGCGAGCGTTCGTGGGGCACTACTGCAACGCGCGCTCGTTCACGCAGTGGGGCGCGGATCAGCCGACCGACCCGGCGACCGGCATGAGCAACAGCTCGCACATCCTGGCGCGGGGCGATACGCACCTGCCCTTCGCGACGCCCCGGTTCGGCACGCCCTGCGCGGCGCTGCTGCCGCCCGAAGACCGACGGCGGGAGGCGGCCATTGCCGAGATGATGATGGGCGACATGGACAGCGGCCTCATGGGCGCCGAGGAAGCCGACCCCACCCTCGAGGACGACGATTGAACCGATCGTTGCAAGCTCCGGACGGCTTGCCACAAACCAATCGTCACTCAGAGCGCAGCGAAGAGTCCCCGCGCGAAGCGCATCGCGATGGGAAACAGGTCACGATGCGTGACGCCAACCTCGCCGGGATCGGCAGCAGAGCTGCCGTGCGCTATCGCTCCTCTGCGCGCGGGGAGGGTTCTCCCCTCCTTCGGAGGGGCGTGGCAGCCGGGGAGGAATCCTCGACAAGCTCGGCATGACGTTGGGAGGCGACACATCGCCTCCCAAAGCCAACAGCGCAGGCACCAACGTGGTAAGGGCGACCCGGAGCCTGTCCTGAGCGTAGCCGAAGGATGGTCGCCCTGTGGTCGCTTCGCGACCACATCCCACGGGCCAGGACAAACACGGAAGTCCCCAGGATATCGGCATTCCCGAAGCATCGCCACCTGCGGAGCCGTGCACGAACACGGTGCTGGTCCCGCACCTGTTCAACATCACCGAGGCGGCCAGGATCAGCCTCGACGAGGGCGCAGCGGCGGTGTTCTTGCCGGTGGCGGAGTGATGCCGGGCAGACCTATGCGGCCCAGTCGCCAAGAATGCGTCGTACGCCGGCAAGACATCGTGAAATACTCCCGTAGTGCCGCCCCTGTGGCGGCCTGTGCGTCATGACCGGATCGCGCCCTGTCGAGGCATCGCTGCCGTCATCGATCGGTTTGCACCAGCGGCGACCCTTCGCGCCTGGAATTGACACGCTCAACCGGGGACTGACGATCCCTCGACAATCGAAAAAGGCGACATAGGAGCCGCCACAGGGGCGGCACTACGGGATCGCTGAGAGGGCCGATCCGCTCTATGCTGTCGATATCCGAATCGTGCGAACAACGTGGAGACGATCAGGTTGGCAACCCCGTATCGCAAGAAGCCTATCCGTCTGTCCGAATATGACTATCGTCAGGCGGGCGCGTATTTCGTCACGCTGTGCCGGCATGACCCGCGTATCTCCTTCGGCGACGTAGAAGCGGGGGAGATGGTACCAAACGCGGTTGGCCGCATGATTCTGGCCGAATGGAGAGCACTGGCAACTGCGGTCCCTGGCATCGAACTCGACTGCGTGATGCTCATGCCAGACCATCTCCACGGTATCATCGTACTGGGAACCAATCCAGATGTTCGGTTGCGGCCGTCACTTGGCGAGATCGTAGGCAGGTTCAAGAACGCCTCGAACCACCGGTACTCGCCAACGTGCATGCTGGCGTTTGGCCGCCTATCGACCAGCGGGTGTGGCAGTTGCGCTATTACGACCGCATCATCCGTAACGAGCGGGAGTTGGAGCGCATTCGCGAGCACATCGCGGCCAATCCCGCTCGGTGGGAATCGAAGCGACGCGGGGAGCAGTAGTCGCCCTTGTGGCGATCAACCGTGAGTCTTGGCCACATCATGCCCTGAAGAAGGTCCGCAGACGGTCGTTCCGCCCCTGTGGCCGCATTTTCGGTCCGGGATTCGCCGTGCAAGGGTGGCAGCTGGCATATTTTCGATTATCCGCGCGAGTTGGCGACAACGTTGGGGCAGCTTCAAGAGCGGCGCTACGGTGGACCTGGCGAATTCACTGGCGCTCGCCTGAATCTGACCACCTATTCCTTACCCTGCACTCCAACCGCTCCACTGGTGGCCCGTCCAGATGCACGTCGTCCACATCCCATGCGACCATGCGACGGGTCCCAACACAACCAACTATGCGTCTATCGAAAGGAAGCAATGATGTCCCTGGAGCTGAGCATGGTCGGGCTGGTGGTGAAGGACATGGCCGTATCGCTTGCGTTCTACCGCCGTCTCGGGGTCGATATCCCGCCCGAAGACGATGACAAACGCTTCGTGATGAAGCGCATGGAGAGCGGTGTCACCCTCTTCTGGGATACCGTCTTCTGCCGCGAGTACGACCCCGAATTCGAGGAGCCGTCGGGCCCCTACCGCGTACTGCTCGAGTTCTTCCTCGCCGACAACGCCGCCGTTGACGCCAAGTACGAGGAGATGACCGGCTACGGCTACCACGGCCGCCGCGTCCCGGTCCAGACGAACGGCCCCTACGCCGCCATGATCGACGACCCCGACGGCAACATGATCCTGATCACCGCGGGTTGATGCGCGACGCCAGTGACATCGTGCGTCGAGACGAACTCCTCGCCACACCGGCCCGAATGGGGCATCTCGCTAGCCCCCGTGTGGACCTGCGCAATTGACCTGCCGCGCTGCCGCTGCCTACGATCGTGGTGGGTTTCCACCGTCACGAGGGTCACAGCGACAGCAAGGTACCGCGCAGGAGGATCCCGTCATGCCCCTGTCCCGCTCGAAGCGTCTCCGTGTACCAAACGCACAGGCATCGTACCGCCGCGCTGTTATCACCCTGATCATGGTGGTCGCGCTGATCGCTCCCGGCGGATTCCTCGCCCCGGCCACCGCCCAGGATGCGGCGACTCCGGCAGCGACACCCGTGGTCGACACCGGCGCGGTGACGCTCGCCCGCTTCGACGCGTCCGCCGGCGAGCTCTCCGAAGGGATCGCGGTCGATGCCGACGGCACCGTCTACGCCAGTCTCTCCCCACTCGGCCAGCTCGTCCGCATCGGCGACGACGGGAGCTACGAGGTGGTCGGTGCGGTGGACGGTCTGCAGGAGGGCGATCTCGGGCTGGCCGGTCTGGCGGTCGACCCGGCAGGTAACGTCTGCGGCGGCGTCAGCTCCGCCAACCCCGACGCCATCGGCGTCTGGTGCTTCGATGCCGCCACGGGCGAGGCCACCCGGGTGAACGGCACCGAACAGATCGGCTTCGCCAACGGCCTCGATTTCGACGACGCTGGCAACATGTACGTCGCCGACACGCCCGCTGGCGCCATCTGGCTCGTGCCCGCTGGCGGCACAGCCCAGCTGTGGCTGCAGGATCCGCTGGTGTCGGGCGATGGCAGCCTGGGTCTCGGTTTCCCGCTCGGGGCGAATGTCCCAGCGGTGAGCCACGATGGCTCCACGCTCTACGTCACGGTCACTGAGCCGGGCCATCTCGTCGCGATCCCGATCGAGGCTGACGGATCCGCCGGCACCCCGACCGTATTCGCCGAGTTCCGCGATGGTGACATACCGATCGCGACCGATGGTGTGGCCATCGACTCCGCCGGGAACCTCATCGTGATGCTGATGCTGACGAATACCGTGGTGCGAGTTGCACCCGACGGCACGATCGAAACGGTCGCGACCGTGGCCGATGGCCTTGACGGCCCCGCCAGCGTGGTGATCGGACCGAACGCCGACGGCGTCGAGAGCATGTTCATCGCGAACTACGACGGCGGGTTTGGCGCACTGATCCCGCCGGGACCCGGTCCGGGCGTGGTCATGATCCCCCTGGATCGCTGACCGGGGACCACACCAGCACCACGTCGCTGGCAACTGGCTGAGTGCGAGTCCGGAGGGTTTTCAGGTGGCGGCCGGACTCGCCTCGTCGACCCGGAACAGCTCCACGGTCGGCGGCTCCAGCAGGATCTCGCTCAGCTCGCGCAGCCAGGCACGGGTTTCATCCTCCCCACCCATGCCGCTGTCGCGGAACGTCTCGAAGGTATCGAGATCGTCAAGGAACACGACGTACTGCAACGCCGCCCCACCCGGCGGGCGCGTCAGGGGGATCAGCAGTTTGGCGTCGATTCCCTGTCCCATGGCCGCTGCCACTTCCTGCCGCAGCAGTGCCAGCGCCCGGTCGCGGTCGACCGGCATGATGTTGTAGGAAAACCTCGCGACGTACATGGCTCACCTCGTGGCTCGGCGTGCGGCCGGAATTGTCCGGTCGATCTCGAGGACCATCAGCAATCCGTGTGCCATTCGCGCCGCAACCCCGGTGGTACCATCGTTGTCTCGGCATACCATTGCACAAGAAGATCGGCGGAGGCAGCGACATGGGCAGGATGCACGAGCGACTCTTGCGGATAGTGTTCTGGCGACCGGGTCGACCCGCCTGCGCGCATCTCGGCGAAATCCGCGAGGTGACCCCGCGCAGCGACGGATGCGACGCCTGCCGCGCGGCAGGATCATCCTGGAGCCAGCTCCGCATCTGCCTGACATGCGGTTACGTTGGCTGTTGCGACAGCTCGAAGCACAAACATGCACGACAGCACTTTGAGGAGACGGGCCACCCGATCGTCCAGTCCTTCGAGCCGGACGAGTCGTGGCGTTGGTGTTATGCGGACCGCCGCATGGTCTGACGGTACCCAGGCACGGGCATGCGCCCCGCCATCCAGCCGGCGACATCGATCCAGAGCCCCAGCGGCCCTCGCCAGATCGCTCCCTGCATGGTCCGCGTGTCGGGCACGTGGTCCCCGAAGTGGATGTCGACCGGATTCCCGTTGTCGATCCCGAATGTCGATGCCCAGGCGTGCCCTACGACCTCGCGCGCGATCGAGTCGTGGGCCCACAACAGATCGTCGCGCAACCGATCCTCGGGCGGGAACTGGCTGTAGGAATCTGATGCCATCGTCACGATGCCGCGCGCCCCCTCGCGCGTGCGCCCCATGGCGATGCCCTCGGCGGTGAGTCGAATGCTGACCCCGATCGACGTCGCGGCGACCCAGTCGATCGCGCGTTGCGCGTCGGGGGTATCCGGCCGACGCGCCCACGAAGGGAGCGCATCGTCCGGTGTCGGGGCGGGCCGGGCAGTCCGTCGTCCCATTCCGAGCACAATTGCCGAGAGCGACAGCAGCGCCATCACCGGCAGGACCCACAGGCGCCGGCGACGAATCCGGTCAATGGTCATGGCAGCTCCATCCGCTGGCGCGACACACCGGTGGTCCGGAGCCGGCCAGGTCGATCGAATGTCAGATACCGGTCACGCCGACGAAAGAGGATGGCGTGCAGCGCATGGTACGCGGCATATATCTCCAGGGCAAAGGGGAGGTATCCGCCGTACCCGAGTATCGGCATCTCGAACACCTTGGTGCCGCCGACCCAGGGCACATCGTAGACCCATTTCGGCATCGAATTGACGTTCCACATCTCCCAGAAGAACCCGCAGGTCAATCCGGCCGCGAACAGGACCAGCACCGTGTCCCACCGGCCGGTCGCGACCTGCGCGGCGATGCTCGTGTTGCCGGCGAGCGCGTTGACCGCGTCGAGCAGCAGAAACAGGCCGATCCAGACCAGCGGGAACAGCACCCCAGGGTAGACCAGCGAGCCGGCGAACATCGCCAGTCCAGCCAGCGCCACCGCTACCAGACCTGCACGAGAGGGCGCGATACGAATCCACCGAATCTCGCGATCGAACGACGACACGGTTCGCCAGAACGTGGCGGTGACGAAGATGGCGGGCATCACCGTCGAGAAGGCGAGCGACGCCAGCAGGGCATACACGACCGGGTGGTACTCGCGCGGGGTCAGGTAGGTCCAGTTGTCGAGCGATCGGTTGGCAAGCTCGAACAACCACCAGACAGGCACCGACAACCCGAACAACATGGCGAACCGACGCGGGCCGCGCGTCAACAGCGAGGAATCGGCGCGGATGACGGTAATCCCGTCGACGGTGAGGATGTACCCGAGCCACAGGGGGAAGAAGGTGTACGACGACCACGGTGTCGAACCGAACCACGCCAGTGGCCAGGCGATCGCGATCAGCGCGAGTCCGACCGGCAGCTGGGGCGGGATCGCGCGGGTGCGGTTCCGGGTGGTGACGATGGTCATGCTGGGGAGGATACACCAGCGCGGGATGGCGGACGCAGGACCGAGGCGGCACCGTGCCAAGCCGGCCCTGCGATCCTTTGCGCACAACGGCGATGCTCGCCGGACACACCACCCGGGACGACGTCACGCCGCGGTGTCCGCAACGCGCCGCCGGTCCCGGGTATCGTCAGTTCTCGAACCGCGCCGCCTCGCCCGCTGGGGCAAGCCCGTTGGATGCACGCTGCCGATCGCGCCGGTAGGCGTCGACGGCCGCCTGGGCCGTGCCGAGCGCGAGCGTTGCGCAGCGCACCCGACTGGTGACAACATCCTGGCCCATCTCGTCGATCATCGTGTCCTTGCCGAGGTTCTTGACCTCGTCCAGCGTCATGCCTTCGATCATCTCGGAGATGATCGAGCCGCCCGCCTGGGAGATCGTGCAACCCTCACCCTCGAAGCTGGCCGCCTCGATGCGCTCGTCGTCGCCGATCCGGAGGTAGACGGTGATCAAATCGCCACACCCGGGATTCCCGCCGCCCAGCTGGACAGAAGCGTCTTCCATCCGATGCCGGTGACGAGGGTTTTCATAGTGATCGAGGATGATTTCGATGAATTCCTGGCGATCCAATGGTGATCCTTCTTGCCGGAACGGGAGGAGGCGTGCCCCTCCCGCCCACGGTCAGGATGAGAAGCGGCCGCTATCCCGGCTGATCGCCGGTCGCGTTCGGCACACCAACGAGGCTGCCCCACTCGGTCCAGCTGCCGTCGTAGTTGCGCACATCCGGGTAGCCGAGCAGGTACTTCAGCACGAACCAGGTGTGACTCGATCGTTCACCGATACGGCAATAGGCGATCACGGACTTGTCGGAGGTGATGCCCTTGCCGCTGTAGATCTCGCGGAGCTCGTCGGCGGACTTGAAGGTGCCGTCGTCGCTCACCGCCGTACCCCACGGGATGTTCTGCGCCCCTTTGATGTGCCCGGCGCGCTGCGCGCCCTCCTGCGGGTATCCGACCGCGTGCAGCAGCTCGCCGGTGTACTCCTGCGGCGAACGGACATCCACCAGGGTCGGGTCGCCGGCCTCGATTCGCGCCATGACATCGTCGCGAAATGCGCGAATCGATCCATCAGCATCCTGCGCGGTGTAGCTCGTCTCCGGATACGAAGGAACCTCCCGCGTGTAAGGTCGTCCCTCGGCTTCCCACTTGGCACGGCCGCCGTCCATTACCTTGACGTTGTCGTGTCCGTAATACCGAAACAGCCAGAATCCGTAGGTGGCATACCAGTTGTTGCGGTCGCCGTACAACACCACGGTGGTGTCGTTGGCCACACCGCGCTCTCGCATGAGCCGTTCGAACCCGGCCCGATCGACGAAGTCCCGCACGACCGGCTGCTGCATTTGCGTCTGCCAGTCCAGCTTGAGCGCGCCGGGGATATGCCCGACCTCGTAGAGCAGCAGATCCTCGTCGGACTCGAGGATCCGAACGTTCGGGTCGTCGAGGTGCTCCGCCACCCATTGCGTGCTGACAAGCACCTCCGGATGCGCGTACTGCTCGAAGGTAGCGGTGGATGCGCCAGTAGCCTGTGAGTCCATCTGTACGCCTCGCTTTCGTCAACGATTCGGCGAAACAGGCAGCCAATCGGGTCGTATTGGACACGCATGAAGTGGCTACCCGCAGGAAAGCAGTATACCGCCTCGACAGGACGCGCGATACCCCACGTAGAATGGAACATCCGGACGCAGGCATGAACGATGGAAAGGAATGGTGCACTGTGCGCGCGATCGTCTTCGATGTCAACGAAACCCTGCTCGACCTGCACGGGCTCGACCCAGTATTCGCGCACGCCTTCGGCGATGCGGCGGTCCGCCAGGAATGGTTCAACCAGCTGCTGCAGTCAGCGCTGGTCTCCACCGTCACCGGCGACTACGCTGATTTCGGAAGGATCGGCATGGCCGCGCTGGATATGGTCGCCGCCCGCCACGGTATCGAGTTGGCGGATGTGCACCGGGAATCCCTCGGGCAAACGATGCGCCGGCTGCCGCCGCATCCGGAGGTTCGCGCGGCGCTGGAGCGGCTGCGCGACGCGGGGTTCAGGCTGGCGACCCTGACGAACTCGACACAAGCCGTCGCCGACGCCCAGATCGCCAACGCGGGTCTGGAGGACCTCTTCGAGCAGCGTCTTTCAGCCGATTCGGTGCAGCGACTGAAGCCCGCTCCGGAGCCGTATCGCTTCGCTGCGGAGTCACTCGGTGTCGAGATCGACGAGGTGCGTCTTGTCGCCGCGCACGCGTGGGACGTCGCGGGGGCGCTGGGTGCGGGGTGCGCGGCGGCGTTCGTGGCGCGACCCGGCAAGGTGCTGGATCCGATCGCGCCCGCGCCGGACATCGTGGGAACAGACTTGCGTGAGGTGGCCGAACGCATCATCGAGATCGACGGCTGACTGCTTCCTGACGCTCTCTGATTTGAAACGGAGCTCGGTTGACGCCAACGGTCTTTCCGTACGGGCGGCCCTTGTGGCCGCCCCCGCTGGACCTGTATCCAACCGGTCTGGAATGCACCGGAGTCCACGACTGATCAACCAAATATCGCACGAGCCGTGGTGGAAGATGCCACGTCGCACTGGTCGTTTGGCGGCTCCAACGAGACGCTCGCTGCCTTCGGATGCTACCCCCGCCGGTAGACCCGCGTCTCCCACGGGCGGAGCACGATGCCATCCTCGCCATCGCGCGGCGGATAGTTACCGATCAGCAGATCCTCCTCGGCCCACGCGGCGGCGTCCGGCAGGGCAACGTCGACCTCCTGGCCGGACAGGTTGCCGAGCACCAGCAGTGTGACACCGTCCAGGGAGCGGGTGAAGGCGTAGACGACCGGGTCGTGCTCCAGCAGCATGGAGAAATCGCCGAAGGCCACCACCGGCAGATCGTGACGCAGGGCAACGAGCTTTCGATAGTGATGCCAGACCGAGTTCGGATCGGCGCGGGCAGCCTCGACATTGATATCCACATGGTTTGGGTTGACCGAGAACCACGGTTCGCCGTCAGTGAATCCTGCCTGGGTCCCAGCGCTCCATTGCATCGGGCTGCGAGCATTGTCCCGGCTCACCAGGCGCGCGGCGGCAAGCACGTCCGCCTCCGGCACGCCGCTGGCGATCGCGGCGGCAGCGTGATTGCGCGACGAGATGTCCTGAAAATCGGCCAGTGAGGCGAACGGCACGTTGGTCATGCCGATTTCCTCACCCTGATAGATGTAGGGCGTGCCGTGATGAAGATGAAGAATGGTGCCGAGCAGCTTCGCCGACTCAACCCGATACTCGGCATCGTCGCCGAAGCGGGAGACGACGCGGGGCTGGTCGTGGTTGTTCCAGTAGAGGCTGTTCCAGCCGACCTCCGCAAGTCCTGCTTGCCAGCGCCCGAGTGACGCCTTCAGGTCGCGAAGATCCAGTGGGATGGGCTGGTATCGCTGGTCACGGTCGAGCTGCACGTGCTCGAACTGGAACACCATGTCGACCTCGTGGCGTGCCGGATCGGTGTAGAGCCGGGCCTGCTCGATGGTCGCGCCGGGCATCTCGCCGACGGTGAGGATGTGCCGGTCACGCCCGGCGAAGACCGCCGCGTGCATCTCCTGCAGGAACTCGTGAATACGCGGCCCAGACAGGAAATGCGCGCTGCCGTCGCCCAGCGCGCCGGGTCCGGTCGGCGGTCCGTCGGGGAGGGAGGTCACCTTGGAGATGAAATTGATGACATCCATGCGGAATCCGTCGACACCGCGGTCGAGCCACCAGTTCATCATGTCGTAGACGGCCTGTCGCACGGCCGGGTTCTCCCAGTTGAGATCGGGCTGCTTGCGGGAGAAAAGGTGGAGGTAGTATTCGCCGGTGGTTTCGTCGAGCTCCCATGCGGGCCCGCCGAAGACCGACCCC
>JAUIGA010000085.1 GCA_030430125.1 Chloroflexia bacterium
AGCCGGTCCTGCGGCGGCAGATGGAGGTCTACGCCGGTTTCCTGGAATACACGGATCATCATGTCGGGCGCCTGCTCGACAGCCTCGACCAGTTGCGGTTGCTCGACGACACACTGGTCTACTACATCATCGGCGACAACGGGGCCTCGGCGGAAGGGACGATCAACGGCACCTTCAACGAGATGATCAACTTCAACGGAGCGTCGGCGCTGGAGACGCCGGAGTTCCTGATGGAGCGGATCGACGAGCTCGGCAGTCCAACCTCCTACAACCACTTTTCGATCGGCTGGGCACACGCGATGGACACGCCGTACCAGTGGACAAAACAGGTTGCGTCTCACTGGGGCGGTACCCGGAATGGCACCATCGTCCACTGGCCCAACGGATTCGAGGCCAAGGGAGAGATTCGCAACCAGTTCCACCACGTCATCGACATCGCCCCGACCGTGCTGGAGGCGGCCGGACTCCCGGAGCCCGTGTCGGTCAACGGCGTGCAGCAGCTTCCGTACGAGGGGGTCAGCATGGGCTACTCCTTCAGCGAAGCCGACGCACCCGACCAGCACGAGACCCAATATTTCGAGATGTTCGGCAATCGCGGCATCTACCACAAGGGCTGGACCGCGGTGACGCGCCACAAAACACCGTGGGCGCTGGTGGGCGAAAAGGTGCCTCCATTCGACGACGATGTGTGGGAACTCTATGACACCACGAAAGACTGGACCCAGGCAGAGAACCTGGCGAGCGAGATGCCGGAGAAGCTGCACGAGCTGCAGCGGTTGTGGCTGATCGAAGCCACAAAATACAACGTGCTGCCACTTGACGACCGGGTTGGCGAGCGAATCAACTCCGACCTGGCTGGACGTCCGGTCTTGATCCGGGGCAACAGCCAAATCCTGTTCGGCTCCATGGGCCGGCTCTCCGAGAATTCGGTCCTCAACCTCAAGAACAAGTCGCATGCTGTGACCGCAGAAATCGTGGTGCCCGATGCGGGTGCCGATGGTGTGATCGTCGCGCAGGGCGGCAACATCGGTGGTTGGGTCCTCTACGCCCATGAGGGCAAGCTGAAGTACTGCTACAACCTGTTGGGCATCGAGCACTTCTTCGTCGAGGCGAGCGAGCCGCTGGCTGCCGGCGAGCGCCAGGTGCGGATGGAATTCACCTACGACGGCGGTGGGCTCGGCAAGGGTGGGACTGCCGCGCTCTTCGTCGATGGCGACAAGTTGGGCGAGGGCCGGATCGACGCCACCGCGGCGATGGTCTTCTCCGCTGACGATGGCTGCGACGTCGGTCGCGACACCGGTGCCCCGGTGTCACCCGACTACTGCGCGGGTTCCAATGCATTCACCGGCCAGATCAAGGGAGTGCAGCTCGCCATTGCCGAGGATGCGCAAACCGCGGATCACATGGTCGATCCCGAGCACGCGGTGGCTGTTGCCATGGCCCGGCAGTAGGACGCACGTTTCGAGCGAGACGGATCGCCTTCGGTGGTCCGTCTCTCGAGCACAGGGAGGTTCATCATGGCAGAAGCCGACGTGGTCAAGGAACTCGAGGATATCAGCGCGTTGTTCGTCCAGTCAGCCCACGGCGCCGAATCGTCCGATGGGCGCATCGTCCTTCGTGGCGTTACACCGTCAACGATCTATTTCAGTGACCGGCCGCAGCGGGTAGTCGGGCATCTTGACACCGCCGAGTTCGTCGGCTTCTGGGACGAGGGGGACGACAGTTTCGCCGAGGACCCACCGAACGCCGTCCTGGCATTCATCGGCGAAGGTGACGAGGTGCCGAGCGAAGTCGTGGTCGAGATCAGCGATCCTGTCCTGGATGGACACGACCTCAGCTACGCGGCCACGGTGCTCGATGGCAGCCTGCCGGCAAGCGCGGGTGGCTGCTCGCTGTTCATCGATCCGTTCGGCCGGCCGCTCTCGCCGGTGTCGGCAGCCGGCATGCATCGTCGGGGACGCCGCCGCGGACGCCGCCGGGCTCGCCGCAGATTCTAGCGAGCTTCGGTGAAGCTCGGGCACGGGCTCGACTCGAGACGACATCGAGCAGAAACCGTGTGGCCTGGATGCGCTCCATCACCGGGGTATCCGGGCCACATGGTTTTGGCTACCTTCTTCGAGCTCGGGATGCCTGGAGCCGTGAAGGGAGCAGACGATGAGTGAACAGCAAATCCCCAGGCGCGAGAGATGGCTTGAGATCGTCAAGGTTGCGCTCCTGGCGATCGCGTCGCTGGCGGCCGCCTGGTGTGGGTATCAGTCAACGCTCTGGAGCGGCGAGCAGGCGACGCACTATACCGAGGCGGGAGCGCGACGCGTCGAGTCGGTGCGGGCGAACGGACTGGCCATGCAGATGACGCAGCTCGACGTCGCGATGTTCATGCAATGGGTGGACGCAACCGAGCGGGGCGAGGAGGAACTGGCGGACATCTATGAGTCCCGGTTCTCCGACGTGCTCCAGCCCGCCTTCGAGGCCTGGATCGCGTTGGACCCCTTCAACAATCCTGACGCACCCAACGGGCCGTTCGCAATGGACGAGTATCAGCAGCCGGGACTCGCTCAGGCGGACGATCTGGAGGCGGAGGCCGCGTCGCTGTTCGAGCAGGGGCAGGCCAACAACAAGGAGGGCGACAACTACGTCCTCGCCACCGTGTTCCTGGCGACAGCGCTGTTCTTCCTTGCCGTGTCCAGCACCCTCACCTGGTACAAGGCAAACATGGCGCTGACGATCGTCGGGGCGGCGATGATCGTGGTGGCGCTTGGCTACGCGTTGACGCTGGATGTGGCCGGGTAGCGCTCCGGCGACAGGCCTCACTGTGCGCCCGGTTGAAGGTGACTTCACCTCATTGCCGTCGCGGCACCGCCCGGCATCGATTGCGGATTGGGTTCGCACCTGCACGATGGTCGGTAGTGCGGTGCGATGTCACATGGCAGCGTCGTCTTCATCCGGGTCGCCCTTCAGGAAATCCACACCGGCGCCGAACTTCGCTCGTTCCCCTGTGAGATGCCGGAGGCTGAAGCGAGTCATCAGCAGCACAATCGCTGCAACCACAAATGGCGCTATGAAGAAGATGTACTGCGGCCCGAGGAATGTCGCGAACACGCCAAGCAGGAACACCGCTGCAAGGTTGAAGCCGTTCTGCTGAACGCTCTGCAGGCCAAAAACGCCGCCTTGCCGTGACACCGGGACATGCCTGTTGATGTACACCTGAACCGACTGGCTGGCCGCGGTCGAGCCAAGATTGATCGGAATCGAAATCACACCCGCTGCAAGGACCGCCTCGCTCAGGTTGGCATCGAAGATCGGCTCGAGGAGTCGTAGTGGACTGAATCGCGCAAAGAACGTGTCAACGGCTTCGATCGATCCAAGCAGGATGCTTCCCGCAGCCATCAATGCGACCGACGCGATGATCAGCTTTCGCTCGCCGAGCCACTTGATCAACGCTGGCCCACCGATGGCGCCGATCATGTAGCCAATGGCGGCTGGGGCGAAGATGTACACGCTGTTTGCCGGATCTTCGTCGAGCACCTCGCGTACATAAATCGGGATCAGTGAGTTGAATCCCTCGAACATGGCCGTGCAGAAGATGCCGGTCAATACGATCGTGGAAACCGCCCGGTGTGCCACGATCAACTCGGCGTTGTAGCGCAATGACAGCGCCTTCGGCTTCCAGTCCATGGTCCGGATGTTGTCCCGAAGCGTCTTGGCACCATCGGCTTCCTCTCTCGGCAGCTTTTAGATGCGGAGTGCGCTGACGAGGAACAGGAAACCGGTTACGTACAGAACGGCATCGACGCCCGAGGCCTTGATCAGGATCGGCGCGAGGAGTGATGATCCGATTGCCGAACCAATCGACCCAAGCACGTTGACCAGTGCCGCCGTTGTGGCGACCTCTGACGGCGTGGCGACGATGGCGACCACCGACTTCAATCCGGGGCTCACGATCTGGGCGATCGCACTGGTGAGGAAGATGATGATGAGGAGGGTCGAGACGGTCGTGCCGAACAGGAAGGGGATGAGGAAACATGTCCCCGCCTGGATGAGGAGTGAGAGATACAGCACGTACCGCTTGGGTGTCGAGTCGGCCAACATCCCGCCCTGCAGACCGAAGATGAGTGCTGCGAGGTAGCTCGCCGAGCTGGCCAGCGATACTTCGAACTGCGTTGCGCCGGCCGTCGCGAGAAAGACCATGACGCCATAGGACAGTGTCGAGCTCGCCATCTTCGAGGCAAACCGGGACACCGACAGGATCTGTACTGGCGGATGCTCGAGCACCTCACGGTACGACAGCGAGTGGTTGGGCTCCGGCGTGGTGTCCGTCGCGGTCTCAGCCATTGGGTCTCCTCCAGCGGGTGTGTACGCATTCGTAGCACCGTGACAGCGATGCGCAAGCTCTGTCAGCGTTTCTTTCCGCCAATATCCTCCCAGAATCAGGTGGAAACCGGCGGGTCCACCTGTTCTCGCTCGGTTCCTGGGCCTTCGCGGGTGTTCGGAAGCAATCCCGCACTGGCGGCCTCGGGCCGAGCGTGATCGAGCCGGCGCATGACATAGATGACGAGAGCGCGGAAGATAGCGACCGCCGGCAGCGCCAGTATCACGCCAAGTCCTCCACCAAGCGCGCCGCCTATCGCCAGCGCGACAAGCACTACCGATGACGGAAGGTCAATCGACTTGCCCTGGATCCTGGGTGAAATGAACCAGCCTTCCAGCATCTGGATGACGCCGAAAACGAGGATCGCGAGGATGGCCTTGTCCGGTTGCGTGATCAGCACGACCGGGAAGGAGATGAAGAACGCGATCCAGGGCCCCAGGATTGGGACGATCTCGCCGAGAAACGCGATGGCAGCCAGGGAGAGCCACAGGTCAACACCGATCAGCCAGTAACCCAGGCCGGTAATCGCCCCAACCACCGCCGAGGACACCACCACACCCTTCGTATACGACGCCATTATCCCGTCAACGATCCGAAGCACCTGCAAGGTATCTTCTGCCCAGGCCTCGGGGAAGCTCGCCCGTATCCGCGCCGCTGATCCTCGACGGTCCATCAGGACATACGCCATGAACACAGGAACGATCACGAACGCCAGGACCGCGTTGACCACGCTGCCTGTCACGCTGAAGAAATACCCCAACACGCTGGCCGCGCCGTTCAGGAGTCCTCTGCCGATATCCCCAATGTGCTCCGTCAGCCAGGTTTGGACCTCTGCCGGAACATTCTCGCCGTACCACTCACCGAATTGCGTCCCGTCTCGCGCCTCCGCCCAATAGTCCGGGAAAGCGTCGGCGAGCTCCTGCATCTCTTCCGCCACGGGTTGGGCCAGCAGCGTGATGAGCAGGATCGCGGCCCCGATTGTGATGACCACGGCAAGGATGGTGGCGACCGGCCTGCGCGCTGATGCAAACCGGCCAGTGTCCGGAATTCGCGATTCGATCAGCCGGACGATCGGGAGCAGAAAATACGCCAGGGTGAAGCCGAAGATGTAGGGCCCCAGGTTATCGCGCGCGGCGATCAGGATGGCGACAAGCGTGACGATGATGGCGACGGTGAAGATATGGCGGGTGCGTATTTCCATCCAGAACGGCTGCGAATCGGGTTCCGGGATCAGATCACGCATGCCACTTGCTCCCGATGGTTTGCCACGCACGCCCCACAATGCACATCGCGTCATTCATCCAGGGTGAACTGTACGTCTTTGAAGGCGCAGGTTTGCACGTGGGACATCTACGCGGTCCTCCCCTGATGGGCATTGATGATCGATTCACGGGGACAGGCCGTCAAGATGGCAGCATGTCGATTTCTGCGGGCGTCTGTCGGCCATCTCGGCCCGCGGCACTGTGCTCTCACCTGCCACCTTACGAATTCGCAGGTTGTAGCACAGGCAGCCAAATGTCGTAAATGCTGATGTTGCGATTGTCCTGTCCATGCCTGGACCGCGAACCAGTTCGCGTGTGGCGGGTCACAACCATACCGCGCGCCAGGGCTCAGATCACGCCGACCCGCATGCGGCGAGCCTCGCGCAACGCGGGCCTGCCTGCGTCACCATGCGGGCGGTTGCCCGCTATTTTCTTCACGAGCCTGCCGTTGCCGTGCCACGTTTACGGCGCCGGCGACGATTCTCAGCCCGATCCCAAGAAACAGCAAATCGAGGAGTATCTGGCCTGTCACGACCAGTCGCGCCGACTGCGTTACTGGGGAGATATCGCCAAAGCCCACGGTTGAGAAGACGGTCATCGAGAAGTACAGGGCGTCGGTGCGTGTCAGCGCTTCCGAGAATGCGCTCGCGTTGGCTTCGGACATGAGGACGTAGGCTGTCGCCATCAACAGGATGAAGAACGCCAGCGATATCGAGGCGGTCTCGACAGCCCGAAGTGCCGGTGTCGAGGATTCCATTATCGATCGTACCTGCCACGCCATGACCAGGAGCATGATGAAAATGCCGATTACCAGGTACGCGATGGTTGGCGGATCGTCGAACCCATCATGGGGCAGGGTGTAGTAGAGGGCGACAAGAATCGCGACCGAGATCGATGCCCGGGCAATGGAGATGATCCCGAATGCCCTGGAGCGAGATTGCGGGTGTTGCGAGTTCGTTCCTTCGGACATGCGAACGTGTCTCCTGTCACCACCGAAAGGCAGCCAATGCTGATCCGGCTACCTGCCGTCCGGAACAATGATGCGCTCATTGGGTGGTGCATCCGCATCACCCGAAAGGCGTACTGGGTCGTGGAAATGCCGCGTCCGCGTTGCGCCCCACATTCTGCGCGGTCGTGGGATCGGCAAATGCCAGATTGCGCGATCCCGTCATCAACGCGACCAGAATGTTCTATCGCATCCGCGCTGGCCTGCGCCAGACGGTATCGCGTTGTGGAGGGGCGTATCCCACCACACCGACGATGCGTCAGACGGCGGATGCGGGCCGAATACGTCCATGGATTGATGCTGCTACAACCGGTTGCCCAGCATCATGGGAGGACATAGCGGAATCGTCGCCGTTGGCGGCGACGGGCGTTTCAGGTCGCTTGTGGTTGCCATCGAGGCAAAAAGGGAGCTCGGCATGCGCGGAATTGCGATGGTTGCAATATGGATTGCCTGCGTGCTGGTCGGCGCGGGGCTCGGATTTCTGGCGGGTTGGGCGATTTGGAAGCTCGGGTTCGAGCTGATCGGCAGTGCGGTGACACTCGTGGGGGCCGCAGCTGGCGGGATCGGCATCTTTCTGTGGCTGATGTCGTCGGACTTCGCACAACGCTGGCAGTAGGTCGCCGGCTGCCGGATGCGTCGACACCTGAATGAAACGGCGTGTGCGTCGTGCGTACGTCCACCTGCACAGGATCCTTAGGTTTCATCTTAACCCACCAGGATTCGGACGCCTCGGTCTGGACCGGCCCCTGACCCCGCAGACCCCATACCCGTCTTGTGGTTCGAGCTGCTCGGACCGGCGATGGTAACCTGCCAATACGGCGAAGAGTCCTGATGCCGGTGCTGGATCCCACTGACGGCACGCGTGCTCTCACGGGCATCTGTCGTGCATCAGGTGTCTCCTTCAACTCCTGTGGAACTCCCGGCTCCCGACTCGATCGGGATCGAGACCCGGAAGGTTGTCCGCCCTGGCTCGGACTCGGCGACGATGGTGCCGCCATGCTCCTCACTGACAATGCGCCACGCCGTATCCAGTCCCAGGCCGGTACCCGCGCCCTGAGGCTTGGTCGTGAAGAACGGCTCGAAAATGCAGGCGAGGTCTTCGGGAGGAATGCCGTGACCGTTGTCCTCGATCTCGACAACGATCGCATCCTCGTCGCGGCGAGTTCGAATCGAAATTGTGCCGGTACCGTCGGTTGCGTCGATGGCGTTGTCGAGGATATTCGTCCATACCTGATTCAGCGTGTTGCCGAATACCTGCACCATCGGCAGGTCACGCTGGAAATCCTTCGTCACCTTCACGTCCCGCAGGCGATGGCCGAGGATGATCAGGGTGCTGTCGACTCCCTCATGGATGTCGACGACCTGCGCCGTGGCGCGGTCCATGTATGAATAGCCCTTGACGGAGGCTACCAGCTCGGATATCCGGCGACTGCTCCGCACGATGATATCGACGGCTTCGTGGATCGCCAGCGTTTCGGTGATCCAGCCGAGTGCGGTGCCCAGGCTCTGTGTCGGGATGCAGTCGCTCAGGCGTTCGAGCCTCGCATCATCGACACCGGCGCCCACGAGGGCAGGCGCCAGCCGCCAACCATCCTCCACGTCGTGGTCGTCCAGCCATTCCTCGACCGCCATCTCGCGATTGCTGGTCTCCAGCGGATCATGCGCATCGTCGCCACGGTTGCTGGTGTCGATCTCCTGAAGCAAGGCGGCGAGCTCTCGCCAGCCAATGTCGCCGGGATCTGCTTCGGCAAGTAGCCGCACGGCGGCATCGCGCTGTGTCAGCGACTCCCCGAGACCGGCACTCGCCCGTTGAATTGCCGCCGCGGGGTTGTTCAGTTCGTGGGCGAGTCCTGCCGAGAGCTTGCCCAGCGCGGCCATCTTCTCGAGGTATCTCGCCTGGTGTTCACGCTCCAGCTGGACATTGCGCGCCTCGAGCTCCTGGGCACGGTTCCGCTCGGTGACATCGCGGAAGAATCCGTGGGTTGCGACGACCTTGTCGCCCAGGAACCGCGAGGTGACGTTGCCCTCGACGGGGATGGACCTCTTGTCCCTGGTGACAAACGTCGTTTGCATGTACCCGATGGGTTCACCCTGTACGGCCCTCTCGAAGTAGGGGCCACAGTGATCGTATTCGTCGGGGTGGATGACATCCCAGACGATCAGGTTTGCGACCTCTTCCGGTGCATACCCGAGGGTGGACAACCAGGCCTTGTTGACGAACTCGAAGGTGCCATCCGGCCGCACGCTCTGGATCATATCCGAGGCGTTCTCGATGACCGCACGGTAGCGTTCCTCGCTCTCCTCCAGCCGCGGGTCGATCTGTCGATGGTCAATCTCCGCCATGGTGGTCTCCTCACAGGGAGCGCTCCCGCCAGCGTCCTCGTGCCGTACGCGAATGACGGCGGGTGTCAATGTACAAAGCCCAATGACAGGGTATGATGAATGCAGGGCCCAAGCAACCTTACCGGCCATTGTTACCGTGAGTGGTGAGCACGGGTGACCGGGCCGGCATGATGGCGTGTTCTCTCAACAACGGCTTACGTTGAGATTTCGAGCGTGCTGGCACGAGTGCCCTTGGCGACCGCTGCCGGCCAGGGAGTCAATTCATGGGCAAGCCGATCATACTCACGGTTGACGATGACAGGGAGGTCTTGCAGGCAATCTCGCGCGATGTGCGTCAAGGCTTCGGCGACCGTTTTCGCGTCATACGCGCAGATTCGGGTGATCGCGCCCTCGAGTTGCTGCGCAGGCTCAGGCTGGCAAACGAATCGGTCGCGCTCATGCTCGTAGACCAGCGCATGCCGGGCCTGACAGGCGTCGACCTGCTGCTCGAGGCACGGACCGTGTTCCCCGAGTCCAAGCGCGCCTTGCTTACGGCCTACGCTGACACCGACGCCGCGATCACGGCAATCAACGATGTGCGTCTCGATCACTACCTCGTGAAGCCGTGGGATCCTCCGGAGGAGCGCCTCTATCCGGTCCTCGATGACATGCTGGACGACTGGATGGCCGGGTATCGGCCTGCCAACGATGGGGTGCGCGTGGTGGGGCATCGCTGGTCGCCCGAATCCCACGCCACCCGCGACTTCCTGGCTCGCAATCAGGTGCCATACCGTTGGCTCGATTTGGCGACGGACAGCGAGGCGGCGGAGCTCCTTGCGGTCGCCGGGGGAGACCCACATCGTTGCCCCATCCTCATCTACCCGGATGGTTCGGTGCAGGAACGACCTTCGATATCTGACATTGCCGAGAAGGTGGGGTTGCGCGGCCGTGCCGAAGTGCCGCTCTACGATGTCATCGTCATAGGAGCGGGGCCCGCCGGGCTCGCCGCCGCTGTCTACGGTGCTTCCGAAGGGCTTCGCACCCTGGTGGTCGAACGCGAAGCGGCTGGCGGGCAGGCCGGGATGAGCTCGCGCATCGAGAACTACCTCGGATTCGCATCCGGCATCTCGGGAGGAGAGCTATCGAGACGTGCCATGGCCCAGGCCAGGCGGTTCGGTGCCGAGTTCCTGCTCACGCACGACGTGGTGGGTATCGACCATCAGGAAGGGTCGATCGGGATAACGCTCACGGACGGCAGCGCGCTGCGAGCGCACTCGGTGATCATCGCGACCGGCGTGTCGTATCGACGCCTGCAGATCCCCGGCATCGAGCACCTGACCGGCCGCGGGGTCTACTACGGCGCCGCTGTCTCTGAAACCTCCTCGGTGCGCGGAGAGGACATCCACATTGTCGGCGGGGCAAACTCTGCGGGTCAGGCGGCCATCCACTTTGCCGGGTCGGCGCGTAGCGTGACGATGCTCGTGCGCGGCCCAGAGCTCTCCTCAGGCATGTCGCAGTACCTCACCGAGCGCATCGAGGCCACCGAGAATATCCATCTGCGGTTCAACACAACGGTTGACGCCGTGCAAGGCGACGACCGTCTCGAATCG
>JAUIGA010000086.1 GCA_030430125.1 Chloroflexia bacterium
CGAGCGGATTCTCGTGATCGGCGTCGACACTCTTACCCGCTACATCGACTACACCGACCGCTCGACCTGCGTGCTGTTCGGAGATGGCGCCGGCGCGGTGGTGATCGAGGCATCAACCGAGGAGCGCGGCCTGCTGTCGACCGTACTCGGAGCCGATGGTGCCGGACACAAACACCTGTACGTTCCGGGCATGGCCAATCTCGTGCCGGAATCCGCCGATCTCTTCCCCGAATACCGACCGTACCTGCAGATGAACGGGAAGGAAGTGTTTCGCTTCGCCGTTCAGGTGATGGGCGAGGCCGCGGTGGCCGCCATCGACAAGGTGGGTCTCGGGTTCGACCAGGTCGATATGCTCATTCCGCACCAGGCGAACCTGCGCATCATCGACGCCGCCGCGCGCCGGCTCGCGCTGCCTCGCGAGAAGGTGTGGGTCAACGTCGACCGCTTCGGCAACACCTCCGCCGCGTCAGTGCCCATCGCGCTGGCGGAAGCCGCCGACGCCGGCAAGATCAGCGACGGCGACAATGTCGTGCTGGTCGCCTTTGGCGCCGGGCTGGCGTGGGCGGCAGGGCTGGTCCGCTGGGGCACCGCCGGTGTCCCGCGATTCGCCTAGCGGCTCCACCATCTCCGGGAGGCTCTTCTGGCCTCCCCACGAGGACGAGAACACGCGACCCGGTCCGAATTGCGTGATCGAACATCTTGCAACGAAGAAAGGACATCACCTCATGTCGAACAACGGCGCAATCGTCACTGGCGGCACCCGGGGCATCGGCCTCGCGATCGCCAGGCGGCTCGCGAGTGACGGCTACGATCTCCTGCTCACCTACCGGGGTGACGCTGACGCCGCGAATGCCGCGGCGGCGGAGCTCGAGGACACCGGCAGCAATGTCAAGATCATCGCCGCCGATGTCGCCAGCGCCGACGATGCCGGACGCGTCATCGAAGAGGGCATGGCGCATCTCGGCAAGATCGATGGCCTCATCAACAACGCCGGCATCACCCGCGACACGCTGATGATGCGCATGAGCGAAGAGCAATGGGACGAGGTGCTGTCCACGAACCTGAAGGGGGCGTTCCTCCTGAGCAAGGCCGCGATGCGACCAATGCTCCGCGCCCGTGCCGGCCGCATCGTCAACCTCACGTCGGTCGTCGGCCTCGTCGGGAACGCGGGGCAGGCGAACTACGCCGCCGCCAAGGCCGGGCTGGTCGGCCTGACCCGAAGCATGGGCAGAGAAGTGGGCTCACGGGGCATCACGGTCAACGCCGTCGCGCCGGGATTCATCTCGACCCGTCTGACCGATGTCCTGCCGGATGACCTCAAACAGCGGCTGCTGGACCAGACACCGCTCGGCCGTTTCGGGAGTCCGGAAGATGTTGCCGGCGCGGTCGCGTTTCTGCTCTCCGACGACGCCTCGTTCATCACCGGCCACGTGCTCACCGTCGACGGCGGCCTGTTCATGGCCCCGTAGCAGGGGACGACTCGCCGCCACCCTGCGCCGGCGCATGCTGGCGCGGTGTGTTTTCCACCCGGCCGCCGGATGGACGGCAATGCGAAGAATGCGCGCGCTTCGCACACACCGGGGAGACAACTGCCTGCGGCAGATCTGCCCCTACGGATGTCACGTTGGCGCCTCGTCGTCACGGTACACTTGAGCACGCGTTGCCATCGGCCCTTCCGGCGGGAGTTCAGTGCATGTTCCAGAAAATCCTGATCGCCAATCGCGGTGAGATTGCCCTGCGGGTCCTGCGCGCCTGCCGGGATCTCGGAATCCCCGCCGTGATCGCCTACAGCGAAGCCGATCGCGACTCGCTGCCGGTCCGGCTGGCCGATGAGGCGGTCTGCATCGGCCCGGCACAACCCGCTCGTTCATACAACAACATTCCCGCCGTGATCAGCGCCGCGCTCGTCACCGGATGCGATGCAATCCACCCCGGATACGGCTTCCTCGCGGAAAACGCCTACCTCGCCGACATCTGCAAGCAGGTGGGCATCACGTTCATCGGACCGAAGCCCGACGTGATCGAACGGATGGGCAACAAGGCCGAAGCCCGCGCCACGATGAAAGCCGCTGGTGTCCCTCTGCTGCCCGGCACAGAAGGCATCATCTCCAGTCCCGCCGATGCAACCCAGGTTGCGCGCCAGATCGGGTTCCCGGTCGTAATCAAGGCCGTCGCGGGTGGGGGCGGGCGCGGCATGCGGGTTGCCCGCACAGAAGGCGAGCTGGCGCGCGCGCTGTCCATTGCTCAAGCAGAGGCCGAGGCCGCGTTCGGCAACGGCGATGTCTATATCGAGCGCTATCTGGATCGACCGCGCCATGTCGAGGTGCAGGTCATGGGCGACAACCACGGGCACGTGGTCGCCGTTGGCGAGCGGGACTGCAGCCTGCAGCGCCGGCACCAGAAGGTGGTCGAGGAGGCCCCGGCGCCGAACCTGCCGAAGAAGGTCCGCGACAACCTGCTCAAAACCGCCGCGAAAGGCGCGAAGGCGGCCGGCTACACCGGTGCCGGCACGCTGGAGTTCCTGCTCGACCAGGATGGGCGCTTCTATTTCATGGAGATGAACACGCGCATCCAGGTCGAACACCCGATCACCGAGGAAACCGCCGGTATCGACCTGGTCGTGTGGCAAATCCGCATCGCCGCAGGCGAGCGATTCCCCTTCAAGGAGAGCGACTTCACGCCAAGGGGGCACTCCATCGAGTGCCGGATCACGTCCGAAGACGCCATGAACGACTTCCAGCCCTCGGTCGGCACGGTCAACACCTACGTCGCGCCGGGCGGACCTGGGGTGCGGGTCGATTCCCACCTGTTCGGCGGCTACAGCATCCCGCCCAACTACGACTCCCTGCTCGGCAAGATCATCACCTGGGGCAAGGATCGTGACGAGGCGATCGCGCGGATGCAACGCGCCCTTCACGAAACGGTGATCACCGGAGTCAAGCACACCGTGCCGTTTCATCGCGCCATCATCGCGGACCCCGAGTTTGGGGCCGCCGAGGTCCACACCGGGTTCATCCCGTCGTTCATGGAACGCTCCATCGAAACGCTGGATCGGCACGACCGCGAGGAACGCGAGGCTGACCGGCACGAGCACCTGGTGAAGGGAACGTCGTGATGCCCGATCAGCCCACTGCCGACGCCGCCACCACCGACGTGGAAACGCACCCTCGCGAGGGCGGTACTCCGGTGCGTGGTACGATCCGCGTTGCCCCGGCGGTTCTGATCGAGCTGATCGAGCTGACCGTGAGGGATGTGGATGGGGTTGTCGAGCTGCGCTCGAGACCGCGAAAACCACGTCAGGCTCCATCGCCGCAGGGCAAGACCTTCGACGATGGCAAGGTGCGTGTCACCGTGCATGGCGACCACATCGAGACCGACTTGGCGGTGGCTATCCGCAACGGCGTCGGCGTGGCGGCGATTACCCGCGACATCCGGGAGCAGGTTGGCCAGGCCGTCGCTCGCATGCTGGGCATGACCGCCAGCTCCATCAACATCTACATCGATGCCGTCGTCGACGTCTAACCCGGCATCCTGCCTCCCCAGAAGGAATCAACGATTTCCATGACTGATGAACATAACGATGATATTGCCAGCGAGCCACTCGCCAGTGGCACGCCCAACGATCCGGACGCTGCCGGTGGCGACGCACAGCCGCGCAAGCGCCGCCGGCGGAAGAAGAAGCGCCGCCCGATGGCCGGTCAGGGGACAGTTGCACCGACGCCAACGCGCCACCAGGCGCGTATCCTCGCGCTGCAGGCCCTGTACGAGTACGACCTCACCGGTCACGACAGCGACCAGATTGCCGACCGCATGCACGAGGACGAGGACGTACCGCCCAACGTGCGCGCCTACGCCTCAACCCTGTTCACCGGCTCGATATCCAACCTCGACACGATTGACAGCCTGATCGGCGCCGCCGCGACGGCCTTCCCGGTGCCCCAGCTGCCCGCCGTCGATCGCAATGTGCTGCGCATCGCCATCTACGAGCTGACGGAGCAGCGCGGCAACGTCCCGGAGCGCGTGGTCGTCAACGAGGCAATCGAGATTGCCAAGAACTTCGGCGCCGAGAACTCCGGGCGGTTCGTCCACGGCGTGCTCGGCACCATCACCCGCCGGTTGGCCGAGACCCCGCCGACGGCGGAGCAGGCCTGAGCCGCTACCCCGATCCTGCACCGGTCGTGTAGAATCCACGCAAACATCCCGAATCGTGCGCGACAGCTGCCACACGGGTGGCGGTCTTGGCGTGCACGAAACGGGTATGATAGACATCAGGTCCCGGCAGCATCCGGGCAGGAGCCGGACGCCAGGGTGGCGGGCCGGGACAACGAGGGAGGAACAGGGTTGGCTACCGTAATCGAGCGTGTGCAGGGTATCGTCGCCGAACGGCTCGGCGTCGAAGAGGACCAGGTCGTCGAGGGCGCCGCGTTCATCGATGACCTCAACGCCGATTCGCTCGACCTCGTCGAGGTCATCATGGCGATGGAGCAGGAGTTCGATCTCGAGATCAGTGATGAGGATGCCGAGAAAATCCGCACGGTCGGAGACGCGGTGTCCTACATCAACGAACACCAGGGCGCCTGACGCACCACCGTGTGCGACCTCCGGCAGCACGGGGGAGTGCGAATGAAGACCGCGCTCCCTTGCTCGTCCACTCGATCTGGACAACCCCGACGAACCGTGTGTCCCATTCTGGTCGTCATTTCCGTCGCTGACCTTTCGCGGTCGGACCTCGCGTCAGGAAGCGCCGCTTTCCCGCGTTGGCTTGCCAGCTGATTCAGACCAGGAAAGGCGCACGAGAGTATCATGGCACGCACCATCAAGGTACCGGCGTGGAAGTTCCAGATTCCACGGCTCCCCAAGTACGACCCCGACGAGCCCGACGTCTTCGAGGAGATGACGCTCCAGGAGCACCTCACGGAGCTCGCCAGCCGCATCAAGAAGATCGTCATCGGTATCATTGTCGGCTTCATCGTCGGCGCGATCCTCGTCCAGCCCATCCTGAGCCAGATCAGGGAGGCGGCGCAGGTCGAAGAGGGTCTGGACATTCGTTCTCCGTCCGACCCAGTGCTCATCTTCTTCCGCATCGCGCTCTATGTCGCGATCGGCATCACCCTGCCGAACATCATCTACCAGATCGTCGCATTCCTCGCGCCCGGGCTCACGCGCAAGGAAAAACGGGTGCTCTTCACGTCCCTCCCGTTCATGTCGATCCTGTTTGTCGGCGGTGTCGCCTATGCCTACTTCTTTGCGATTCCGCGAGCCCTGGATTTCCTCTCGGACTTCCTCGGCGACTATATCGACTGGAACATTGATGCGCAGGAGACAATCAGCTTCTACCTCGCATTGATGATGGGGCTGGGAATTGCATTCCAGCTGCCGGTCATCATGTTCGTGCTGGCCAAGATCGGCATCGTCACACCGGCCAACATGCGCAAGTGGCGAAAATTCGCATTCCTCGGTATCGTCGTCGCGGCGGCGATCATCACCCCGACGACCGACCCGGTCAACCTCGCGCTGGTCGTCTTCCCGCTGGTGATCCTGTACGAAGCCGGCATCATTATCTCGATGGTATTTGCGAAGACCTCGCTGCGGAACCCCGGAACCGACGAGGTTGACGACGAACCCGCAGCCAAGGCCGCCGCCGCGACGGCGACGCCGGCGAAGAAGGCGAAAGCCGATATGCGATCGGAATCGCCGGACGACGTGTGACACGAAAACCGGGTGATGGCTTCACAATTCCAGGCACGGGCCGGAAGCGTGTCCCGGCCCCGCTGACACCTGCTGGCTCTAGGGAGGGCACAAGGCCCTCCCGTACGGCGAGAGCTTCTTCCCCGCCGTCGACGCAAGCACCGCGAACGTAACCGGCTCGGCGCTACCCAAATGCCGAAGACGCAGTCGCGCAAACGCTAAGCGCCTGGGGTCGGCGTCACCCACTGGTCGAGCCACGCGCAGATGCGCTCCATCAAATCGATCTGGTGCGCGCGCTCCTTGAACGAGTGACGTTCCCGTGGATACCGGACGAACCGCACCGGCGCGCCAGCCTGCTGCAGCGCCCGGAAGAACTCCTGCCCCTGCGTCGGGTGCACCCGGTCGTCGCTGTCGCCATGAACTATCAATGTCGGTGTCGTGACCTTCGACGCCTCCCGGATCGGCGTGCCCGACGCGTAGTACTCCCAGGTGCGCTCGTCGTATGGGTGCCCCGGATGAATCAGCGGGTTGTATGCGGGGATGTCCCCCGCGCCGTGGTCCGACGTCAGGTTCGCCACGCCGGCACCCATCACTGCCGCCTTGAACATCCGCGTCTGCGTGATCGTCCGCGCCGTCAGGTACCCTCCCCAGCTCCATCCACCCAACGCCAGCCGCTCCGGATCGGCGATGCCCCGCTCAACCATCGCCCGTGCCCCGGCAACGAGGTCCTTCGACTCGCCGCCGCCGACATCATCCTGCAGCAGCTTCTCGAACGCAGAGCCATAGCCGGTGCTGCCTCGTGGATTCGGCAGCAACACCGCCCAGCCGCGGCTGGCGAGCATCTGCGTCCAGTCGTGCCAGCTCAGGTTGAGTCGATCCTCCCACTGCCACGCCGGACCACCATGGATCTGCACAAACAGCGGCAACACCTGGTCGTGCGGGACGCCACGGGGACGAATCAGCAGCCCCTCGATCTGGACCCCATCGAAGCTCTGCCAGCGAACGACCTCGGCCGGCGACAGCGACTCCCGCAGATCGTCATTGAACGCCGTCACCTTCCTGATCGAGTCATCACGCGAAACCTGCCACACCGTCTCGGGGATATCCGCCGCCGACCAGACCAGCGCAAGTTGCGACCCATCCGACGACACCGAGATGCCGGGTTCGACAGAACCATGCTCGCGCAGCGATCCCGGCGACAGGCCAGCGCGCTTGCCAGTCGCCAGGGAAACGGCGTACAGCCGCGCATGGGTGCCCTCGACGATCACCGCCAGCACCGATGCAGGATCGCAGGGGTCGGCAAGAAGGTCCGACACGGCGCCGTGCAGCTCCGGCAGTACGTTCCGCTTTTCCCCGCCCTCCCACGGTACAGTCCAGATCGACGGTGACGGGTCGGTGCGATGGTCGTTGGCGATCACGGCAATAGCCCGTTTTCCAGCGATCTCGCGCACGACGGGGTTCGACGGCGCCATCGGGAATCTGGTGACCTCGATCTCCAGGCCACCCCGCACGGGCACCCGTGCGATGCGACTCTCGCCGAAGATTGAGTTGGGGATGGGTAGCGGCGTGGTCACGACGACCAGATCCTCGCCGTCTGGTGCCCAGCAGTAGTCACGCACGCTGCGGTTGCCCGTTGTCAGGCAGCGTCGCGTCCCCGACTCCGGGTCGATCACCCACAAGCGCTGCTGCTTCGGCTCCTCCTCAACGACGATTTGGTCCTTTTTCGCCTCCCGGTCGCGCTTCTCGGCAGCCGTCTCGGGATCCATCATCAGGAACGCGATCCGCGATCCGTCCGGTGACCAGCGCGGCTGGCTAATCTCGCCCCGCACATCACCCAATTGTTGCGCCTCGCCACCGCCGACCGGGATCAGGTACAGGCCGGATTTCTCGTCCGCATCGTCTCTCGTCGACAGAAAGACGAGCCGGTTGCCGTCCGGCGACCACTCCGGATCGGACGCCACCGCCTTCCCGCCAGTAAAGGCGAACGGATCGCCGCCGTCACGGGCCATCCATATCCGGGATGCCGCATGGTCGTCGGATTTCGATGCGCGGGAGAGAGTGAACGCGATCGCCGAGCCATCGGGGGCGATGCGTGGCGCGGAGGGGATTTCCCGATCGGCGATGCGGTCGAACGAGAGCATTGACGACGTTTCAGGCATGTGTGGCTCCAGGCTTGTCGATTGACTGACGCTGTCAGGACCAGTGATCGCGTGGCTGATCAGTGCGAAGCAGACCATAGGTGGCGTGGTCCACCCGGCAGCCGGCGATGCGAAGGTATCCACGAGCGATTCCTTCCTGCGAAAATCCGGCCTTCTCCAGCACCCTCCGCGACGCAATGTTGTCGACCGCGGCGACCGCCTGCAGGCGCTCCAGCGCGAGCCCATGCGGATCGAACGCGATCGGGATCATCGCCCGCACCGCGTGCGTGGCAATCCCGCGTCCATGATATCTGGGGGCGACGGCATAGCCGATATCGCCGATGTCGTGCTCGCGGGAGGAGACATCGAGAGTCACCCAGCCAGCCGTCTCGCCATCGACGAGGATCGTCCATTGCACCGTGTCCGCGTGTGACGTGTCGAGGGGCATTGCCCCTCGCTCCGCCAGCGACACACGAAGCATGTCCAGGGGTCGCTGCACCAGCGGCTGATGACGCCGCACCAGCGGATCCGATCGAATCGCATGGACAACCTCGGCATCCTCCGCCCGCGCGCGACGGATGTGGACTTCGCACATTGCACCCCTCCTAGCCATCTCGCGGCGCGGCCAATTGCGTCTTGGACAATCGACACGGACACCAACCGGTCGATCTGGTTGCACGGCACAAGACTCGTCTCTGCGCCGGGCCCGGTATCCCCGGCCGGCAACCGTTGAAGTGTGGCACTGTATCTTCAGCACAACGTATGGCGCGAAAGGCGTCACCATACCAAGGATACAGAATGGCGCAGGCAATTGGCACACCGCATCCAACGGAACCACGACGGCTTTCCGACGATGTCTACCTCCTCGCGGGTTTGCTCGGCGAGGTGATCACATCGATGGCCGGCGAAGAGGCGTTCGAGCTGGAGGAAGCGGCGCGCTCCCTTGCCAAGCGGCTTCGGCGGGGCGATGCCGAAGCCGGCCACCAGCTCGAACTGCTTGTCCACGAATCCGACACCGACGATCTTCGCATCCTCATCCGGGCGTTTACCAATTACTTCCAGCTGATCAACCTGGCGGAGGACAGCGAGCGGATTCGGCGCGTGCGCGCGCGGGAGCAGGCTCAACCCGACCATCCCCGCCGCGGATCTATCCGCGAAGCCGTGCACCATATGCAGCAGGCCGGCATCGACGCAGCGAAAATGCAGGAGATGCTGGACCGCGCACAGGTTCGCCTGGTGCTGACCGCCCACCCGACCGAGGCACGACGGCGCACTGTGATCGCGAAACTGGCCCGGATATTCGCCATCATCCGGGATTTGGACGAACGGCACGCCCTGCGGCACGAGGTGGCGCGCGCGCGAGGTCTCCTTGCATCGACGATCGCCGAGTTGTGGAGCTCGAACGAGCTGCGCGGCGTCTCGCCGACCGTCCTGGACGAGGTCCGCGGCGTGCTCGTCTATCTCGGATCGACCCTCGTCGAGGTCATTCCGCTCATCTACCGCGATCTCGAGGATGCCCTCGCCGATGCCTGGCCGGATGCAGACATCCGCGTCCCTCCATTCATTCGGTTCGGTTCGTGGATCGGCGGCGATCGCGACGGCAACCCATTCGTGACCCCCGAGGTGACCGAGCAGGCGCTGCGGATTATGCGGACGGCCGCAACGTCGCTGCTGGAACAACGCTTGACAGAGCTCTCCGGCCGGCTTTCGCTGTCGGACGCCATGGTTCGCCCGAGCGACCACCTGCAGCCGCTGATCACACGTTATGCGCGCCGCTTCACCGACGTTGCCGAGCAGCTCCGGCGGCAGAACGCCGGCGAGCCATACCGGCAGCTCATCATCCTGATGCGGGAGCGGGTGCGGGCGACTCGCCTCGGCCAACTGAATGGCTACGTGTCCGCGCGGGAGCTGCTGGACGATCTCCGCCACGTCGCCACCGCCCTGCGCGAGCAATCGGCCGGCATGATCGTCGGTGGCGAGCTCCACGACGTCATCCGCGTTGTGGAGGTGTTCGGTTTCGAGTTCGTGACCCTCGATATCCGCGAACACAGCCGCCGCCACGGCCAGGCACTGGACGAGATCCTGCGCGCGGTCAAGGTGGAAGATCACTACCTCGAGCTGAGCGAGGACAAGCGGCAGGCGGTGCTCGTTCGCGAGATCAACGATCCCCGTCCCCTGATTCCCCTCGATCTCGACACCCTGCCCGACACCGCGCGGCAGGTCGTGGAGACCTTTCGCATGGTGCGACGGCTGAAGCACCACGGATACCCCGATGCGCTGGAGACCTACATCATCTCCGGCACTGATGCCCCGTCGGACATGCTGGAGGTTCTGCTCCTGATGAAGGAGACCCGCCTTGCCTCGGATGGCGGCAGGGATGCGGAGCTCCGCATCGCGCCGCTGTTCGAAGAGGGCGAGACGCTGGCCGAATCGCGCGACACGATGAAGACGATGCTTGGCCACCCCGAATACCGGGCAGCACTGGCCAGCGCCGGCGGAGTCCAGGAGATCATGATCGGGTATTCCGACTCGAACAAGGATGTCGGCTACCTCGCATCGACGTGGCGGCTCCAGCAGGCCCAGCGTCAGCTCGCGCTGTTCCTGGAGGAACACGGCATCGACTACATCTTCTTCCACGGTCGTGGCGGGTCCATTGGCCGCGGTGGCGGACCGACCAACGTGGCCATTTCGGCATTGCCGGCGGGCACCGTCAACGGGCGCA
>JAUIGA010000087.1 GCA_030430125.1 Chloroflexia bacterium
GCCTAGCGGCGTTGATGCGAGGTGCGCACCGGACGCCTGACTGGCACTGGCACGAGCTCGGGCTGGGAGAAACCGAGGCGGCGGGCTATCGCTTCCCAGATCGATCGCAACGTCTCCATATCGGCGGGCACCTTTCCGTGCGAACTGGTAGCACGTCACCGCATATGCTGCGGACCGTTCCCCTTCCCTGAATACCCGCTAGTATACGGAAAAGCGCCATCACGGCAAGTCCGTTTCGGCATGACCGCTACGTCCGGGAGTGTCGCGTGGTGGCATGGAGTCGGGGATGCCCAGACCCATCGCTGTGCGACGGACGAACTCGACGGCGTCCCGAGGCATACCTGGGGCGATCTCCGCGCGGATCCGCTGCGGGACAACCACGCCCAGACCGAGCTCGGTCGCACGCTGCACAACCGGATCCTCCCATGGACCCTGCATCTCCACCCGCCGATCGTGGAATCGCTCGGCAAGCGCCAGCGCCCACAGCTCGGCGGCGATTGGGTCGCTGGTTGTTGCCGCGAGCCAGCCATTGCTCGCTGGTGTCAGCAGCAGAGTCGCGTGCGGCGCTGCTGCCGCGGCGATGTCGGCGACAAGGCGATCCCGATCGGACCGTGCCAGCAGGCGCAGGCGATCGACGGGGTGGAGGAATCGCGCCGGGAGGTCCAGTACGAACGGGCCGGTCCGATGCCTTGGGTCGATCATGGTAATCCCAACCCACGTTCCGGGTTCGAGGCGCGAATCGAGGCGCAGCACTCGATCATCGACTTCGATCGTTCTCCACATCGTGCCGCGTCTCGGCGCCAGCCGGCCAGCGACGATGGTCGATGCGTGGCGTGGCAGGATCGTTGTCGTTTTCGCGCCGATCTCCCGCAGGGCCGCGCGCAGGGCGCTGACCTCCAAGGATGCGTCGAGGGTCGAGGGGACCAGTGGCGTCGTCCCGCTGGTGGGCAGGACGCTGGCGAGCGACGCGGCTGCATCGCGAAGGGCGGGTAGCCACGCAATAGCCACGGTTGCGATCATGGTGGCCACCTCCGGCGTGGTGGTTCCGGGTCGATTCGGCGGGATGCGGTCGGTCGGCGTTTCCATGTCTCGTACAATACCGCGAGATCGGTTCAGGCGACGGCGCACTCGTGTGCGTCCTGTTCAATGGAAGTCGACGTGACCACCACCTTGCTGCACACCCCACGGGACACGAACACGACACATCTGACGATCGAGGCGCGTTTTGCCGAGACGTTCGGCGGTGAATCCACTGGACACGGGGCAGGGGGCGCCGAATCCGACCGGTTCCGGCGGATTGCCTTCGCGCTGTTTGGCGTGTACATGGTTGCGGCTGTCGGCATCTACCTCTGGCGAGGTATCTTCTTCAAACCCGATACCTGGGCGCTCTTCCTTCTGGTTGGCGCGCTTGCGCTTGGTCGCGCGAAGACCTTCCTGCGCGACTGGATTCCTTTCGTGCTGCTCATCTTCGGCTACGAATTCCTGCGCGGAATCGCCGGCGATATCGTGGTCGGCGACCGGGCCGTCTGGGAGATGCCGCGCAGCGCGTTGCCAGAGGTCCGGCTGGAGAACCTGATCCGCTTCGACGAGGTGCTGTTCTTCGGGAACTCGCCCATCATCATGCTGCAAAACGCGTTGTACGACCGCGGCGAGCCGCATTGGTGGGACTATCTCGCGCTGATCGTCTATTCGCTGCACTTCGTGTTGCCGTGCGTCTTCGCCTTCCTGCTGTGGTTGACCGACAAGCGCCGGTTCTGGATCTTTACGCTGACCTTCTGTTTCATGACCTACGTGGCATTCGCGTTCTTCCTGCTGTATCCGGCCGCGCCGCCGTGGCTGGCCCAGAGCTGGGGGGTAATGTCGGGTCTGGGATTCCCGCAGAACGGCGTGCTGGCGGTGATCCAGCCGGAGGATTTCGCCACCCTGGATACCTTCGCGATCTGGGGCGCGGCCAGTCCGCACCCGGTCGCGGCGATGCCCTCGCTGCACGCGAGCTTCCCGTGGCTGGTCCTGCTGTTCGCGGTGCGCTACTACGGCTGGAAGGGGTTGTGGTTCCTGGCCTACAACGTGGCGCTCTGGTTCGCCGTGATGTACACAGCAAACCACTGGTTCGTCGACGTCCTGGCTGGCATGGCGTGGGCGACGGTGTCATTCGTCGTCGTCACGGGGCTGCTGGCGTACGCGGGGTCGTCGAACCGCGCCTCAGCGTGGATGGGAATGCTGTTCGGCAGGATCCGCCGAGCTCCGGTGACCACGGGTGGTGACGCATGAGTGACAACACGCGAACCGTCCACATCTCGCCGGCGTACCGGCTGCGCGTCAGTGCAGGGCCGGCGCAATGGGTCGGCGACCGCTCGCCGCGGCACGCGTGGTGTGACGATTCCCTGATCTGGTGCGGGCGAGAAAGCGAGCGGGTCGTCTGGCGGCAGGTGCGCCAGCCTGGCGCGGGGGTGATTGAGATCGACGGGAGCGCCGAGCCGGCCGGAGACGCCGACTGGGTGGGGGGCACGCTGCACCCGGAGTCGGTGGTGAGCGCGTGGGACGACCCGGTGCTTCGCGACATATCCCATCGCTATCCGGGAATGGCGCCGTACGGTGACGGCTCCCTGTTCGAGGGGTTGATCACGTCAATCGTCGGCCAGAGCATCACCGTGGCGGCCGCGGCGGTGACGCAGAAGCGCCTGGCGATGCTGTTCGACGACGGCATCGAGGTGGCGGGGCGGGTCTTCGCGCCGCTGCCCAGCGCGACCCAGCTGGCGGATGCATCGGTTGCGTTGATCCGGCAGTCCGGCGTCACCACGCGCCGGGCCGACGCGCTCCAGCGGATCGGCCGGATCGCGTCCGAGGGTGGCCTGCCGAGCGACGAGCGTGCTCGCCAGGAACCGGAGGCGGTCGAGCGTGAGCTGCTCGACCTGCCGCAGGTAGGGCCGTGGACGGCGGTATCGGCACTGCACTGGGGCGTTGGCGCGCCGGATGCGTGGCCAACGGGCGATGTGGCGCTTCTGCGGGCGGTGAAACACGCTTTCGGCGATGATGGCTTCACCCTGAAGACGATGGATGGGCTCGCCGAACCGTGGCGACCGAATCGCGGCATAGCCGCGCGGTTGCTGTGGGCGAATCTGTTCGATGATCGGTGACTTCGCCTATGCCAAGTCGTTGATGTGACCGTATATTGTGGTGAGGAAAGGAGTGGACGATGGTCATCTCACGCAAGCTTCGCGACGACGAGCTGATCAAGCGATACCTCGAACCCGATCCACATGCTACCAGCCCAGCGAAGTGGCGGGTCAAGGAGTATGGCGTGCCCGTGTGGGTGCTGGTTGCGAACGTGCTGCCCGATTGGTCCAACGCGGCTCAGGTGGCCAGTGACTATCAAATACCGGTCGAATCCTTGAATGCCGTCAGGGTCTACTATCGACGCAACAAGGAGATTATCGATGCCTGGAACCTCACCAATTGGGCGTGACAGGCTCGTTGTATCTCGACGAGGATGTGTCGCTGCACCTGGTCCCGGCGTTGGAGCGGCTTGGACACGAAGTAACGACAACGAGAGGTGAAAGGCGGCTTGGAGCGCCTGACCCACATCAGCTGTTCTACGCTGCTGAACGTGGCTGGACAATCGTGACGCACAATCGGCGCGACTTTCGGCTGCTGCATGATGCCTGGTTGCTCTGGTCTCGCCGTTGGGGTGTCGAGCGGTCGCACTCGGGCATTCTGGTTCTGAAGCCGTACGCAGCCCACCCCGCTGATTCCTTCGCCAGCGCCATTTCCAAGCTGCTCAATGATTCCGATGTATCCCTCGCAAGTTCGCTGTACGAGTGGCAGCGCTCAAACGGCTGGGTGCGATTTCTGGGTTGAATTCGCCGCGCGGTGGCTGTGGGCGAACCACTTCGATATTTGCTGCGCGGATTGATCGCAAAGGGCAGTGAACATGCATGGTGAGAAGCCATTTCGATTCAGCGTGACGCAGTCCCGGGCGGGTTCCCGGATCGAATGGGTGGAGACCGCCCGCAAGATCGAGGCGCTCGGGTACACCGCGCTGACCGTCGCCGACCATTTTCCGGAACGCCTGGCCGTCGTGCCGGCGCTCATGGCCGCGGCTGCGGCGACCGAGCGCCTGCGTGTGGCGAGCTGGGTGTTCTGCAACGACTTCCGGCATCCCGCCGTGCTCTACAAGGAGGCGGCGACGATCGATCTGCTTTCAGACGGCCGCCTGGACTTCGGCATCGGGGCCGGGTGGCTCAAATCCGAATACGACATGGCCGGCATCCCGTTCGATCGACCCGGGGTGCGGGTGTCGCGCATGCAGGAAGCGGTGGCGATCTACAAGGGGTTGGCGGCCGATGGGCCGTATGACTTCGAGGGGGAGTATTACCGCATTGCCGGCATGGAGGGTGCGCCGAAGCCGGTGCAGCGGCCATACCCGCCGTTGTACATCGGCGGTGGCGGCAAGCGGCTGCTGTCGTACGCCGCGCGGGAGGCCGACATGGTCGGCATCGTCGCGAAGGCCCTGCCGCAGGGCGGGCTCGATGGGGCCGACCTCACCGCGGAAGCGACGCGACGCAAGGTGGGCTGGATCCGGGAGGCCGCAGGCGATCGCGATCCGGAGATCAATACGCTTGTCTACACCTTCGAGGTGACAGACGACCGCGAAGCCGCCGCGCGACGGTTGTCGGTTGACCTGGGCCTGACGCCACAGGAGGTTCTGGATTCGCCACACGTCCTGCTGGGCACTGTCGAGCAGATGGCAGCGGGTCTGGAATGTCGCCGCGAGCAATTCGGCATTTCCCACGTCACGATCAACACAAATGTACCGGCGCACATTGATGCATTCGCGCCAGTCATCGAGTTGTTGTCGCAACGCGTGCAACAGCGGCCGCAGGTGGTTGACGACGTCGACATAGTCACATAGGCTAGGCTGTATATCTGATTGAAGGGGTCGGATTACCTGCGGCCCGGCGAGGGAGATTCCTTCCGGCATGCGGGACCGGCATATACCCGGTTGGGAAACCAGCCGGCAATGGAGTAGTGGATGGCAACCGAGGCACCAACCAGGGCAGGGGTGGCTACTGGCGCAATCGCGCGGCTGCGCCAACACGAAATCACCAGCGTCGAGCAGCTCCACGCCATCAACGGCGAACCGAACCGCATGATCGTCGAGAAGCACTCGACGTATCTGACGCCGCTGATCGAGGCGTTCATCGATGCATCGCCGTTCTTCCTGGTCGCGACCTCCGACGGCGATGGGAACTGCGATGTCTCGCCCAAGGGTGACCCCGCCGGTGTCGTGCGGGTGCTCGACGAGCGCACCCTCGCGATCCCTGACCGGCCCGGCAATCGGCGCATCGACGGCCACCGCAACATACTCGAGAACCCGCACATCGGGCTGATCTTCATCATCCCGAACGTCGACGAGACGCTGCGGGTCAACGGACGCGCGTTTGTCACCGCCGATCCGGATCTGCTGGAGTCGATGGCGGTCAAGGGACGCGCGCCGAAGCTGGCGACGGTGGTGGAGATCGACGAGGTCTACATGCACTGTGCGCGGGCGTTCCTGCGGTCCGGGTTGTGGAAGCCGGATTCGTGGCCCGATCCGGACACGATCCCGACGTTGGCGGCGATCATGGCGGAACAGAAGAATCTGGCGCCGCCCGACGAATCGCAAGGCAAACGGCAGGAGGAGTACCGGTCTCGCCTGTACTGATCCGTGATTTTGACGCGGCGAGCGTGCGGACAGAGAGGCTCACTGCTCGTCGCGGATGATAGGTCAGGGGTCGGTCCCAATAGCCGCGTCTCGATCGCGAGGCGCCATCTGACCTTGTGGCGCAGCGTGTGGAACAATGTGGGTGAAGTCCGGACCCGCGTGGTGGCCCGGATCGATCATGGGTTCGACGACCTGCAGACAGGAGGTACCGATGACGGAGCAGGCTCATCCTGACGACGAAGCCCTTGCCAGTGTCTCGACCGCGGACGAGGTCGAGTTGCTGTTCGTCCAATCATCGAGCGGAACCAGGATCGACGGCGATCGCCTCCATCTCTCCGGGATCGGCGCGACGACGCTGGCGTTCTCCGATCGCCCGGCGCGGGTGGCGGGGCATGTCCCGACGGCCGAGTTCGTCGACTCGTGGGACAAGGGCGACGACAACTTCGCCAGCGACCCGCCGAACGCCGTGCTGTCGACGTTCCTCGGTGACGAGGTGAACGATGTGGTGGTCGTGCTGCGCGACCCGCAAGTCGCGGATGGCAGCCTGAGCTACCAGGTCGAAGTGACGGACGGCGAGCTGCCGGTGGGAGACGGTCCCAGCTCGCTGTTTATCGACATGATCGGTCGGCCGTTGACGCCAATGTCGATCGCCGGCGTGCGACGTCGGGGCCGCCGCCGTGGACGCCGCCGGGCACGGCGCAGAGGGTTCTAGCTTCACGCGGACCGGGCTCCACACAGGTCAGGTCCGTGGCGCTCCTGGTCTGATCACAACAAGTTGTTCAAACACGAGCACGCTTGCCAACAGGGCGCATCCCAGCCAGGCACACCCTGCGCGACATGAGCACGTCGTCAATCCCAGGCGTTGCGGAGCATGGCCGTGAGCAGGTCGATGTAGGTCATGCCGGTTGCGGCCGCGGCCATCCCGGACAGGCTGAGCTGGTCCTCCCTGCCGGGGCGGCCCGGACCTGTCATGTTCGGTTTCAAGTTCACATCGAACACGCGATAGACGCCAGCAGCATCCTGGCGACAGTCGATTCGGATCGGGGCGCGGGCACCGATGTGCACCGCTGCCCGGCGGCAGGAGTCGAGCAGGTCGCGCATTGCCGGGTGTGCCTGTTCTTCTTCGGAGAGCACCGCGCTGTTGTGCACCACCGCGACGGTTCCGTTGTAGGGGGCGACCCCGTGGTGGTGGTTGAAGCGGCGCACCGGCGGCAGGCACCAGTGGCGCGTTTGGCCGGTCGATTCTGACCTGTCGGGCGCCATCACGGTGATCGTGACTTCCTCTCCCGGCAGGAACGGCTCGATCATCAGGGTCGAGCCGAACTCCCCACCGGAGATAGTGACGGCAACGGTTGCGTGGAGCGCACCGAGGTCGTCGACAACCGCAACCCCGGAGCTGCCACGTCCCCGGATGGGTTTCACAACCAGGGGGAAGGCGAGGCGCGCGTGCGTCAGGAACGCGGCGTCCAATGCATCGAGCGACACATCGCTCCGCCCTTTCTGCGTACCGGATACAAGCAGATGCCGGACCACGGTTATGCCGGCGTCGTGCAACTCCTGGTTCGCAACCGCCTTGTCGTCGTAGCGATCGACGGTGGCGGGGAGTTGCCCCACTATGCGCACGCGCCCCAGCCAAGGTTCGAGCGGATGGCCGCTGAACAGCACCGTGTTCGCCCACAGGGTGGAGGCACCGGCCTGAATCGCGTCAGCGATGCCGGTCTCGGTGTCCGGGAAGGTCCAGCCTGCGTCGCTGGCTGGAGCCGGTGATGGATCGGGCGTGACGACGTGCACTCCGGCCTGCCGCAACGCGAAGGCGATGTCGGCGCCGCTGTCCCGGTAGCCACCCGGCTTCGGCGCCTTGACGACACCATCGCGTTCGAGTGGCGGCGTTGCCTGGTGCAGGATGGCCAGGTTCGGTTGGGGTGGGCGCATCGGGTGTCCTCATCAGCGCGTGTGCGGAATCCCCTGGACGGTGTCTGTACGGGGCCGTTTCGGTGCCTCAATCCATGGCCGCATGGCGATGCCCAGATCTGCCATCTGCTCCTTGAGCGCGCGAACCCCTGTATTCTGGGCCATTCTCGGAGAGTAGAGAATCGAGCTGACAATTGCCGCCGAAGCCCCGGCATCCCGGAAGGCAGCGGCGATGTGCGCAGCGTTGCCGGCTCCTCCGGAGGCGATGATGGGCACCGACACCTGATGCGCGACCATGCGGGTGATCTCCAGATCGAAGCCGGCATGGGTGCCGTCCTGGTCGATGCTGTTGATGCAGATCTCGCCGGCTCCCAACTCAGCCCCGCGTATCGCCCACGCCACCGCGTCCATTCCGGTGAACGTCCGCGCGCCATCGATGGCGATTTCGTATCCACTTGGGATCGATTCCGTCGGTGTGACACGCTTGACCTGCATGGAGAGGACGATCGCCTGCGAGCCGAACTCCCTGGCGCCCTGCGCAATGAGATCGGGATTGCGGACCGCAGCGGAGTCGATCGAGATTTTCTCCGCGCCGACGGCCAGCACGGCGTGCATATCGTCAACGGTCCTGATACCGCCCCCGACGCACAGCGGGACGAAGAGCTGTCGTGAGACCTTGCGGACCATGTCCAGATCGGGGCCTCGTCGCTCGGCACTGGCGAGAATATCGAAGACGATGACTTCGTCGATCTGCCCGTTGTAGACGAACCGCGTCAATTCCTCGACTGGCGCAATGTCGATATTGTCCTGAAAGGCGAGACCCTTCGTGACCAGTCCATCACGGACGTCAAAGCATGCGATCAAGCGTGGCAAGAGCGAGGTCATTCCAGCTCCTTCGGAGTGAGAGTTGCGAAGCGATCGAGGAGCGCCAGACCGCTGGGACCCGACTTCTCGATGTGGAACTGGGTGGCCATGATGTTGCCGCGGGCGACCACGGCGGCAAATTCGCCGTCGTAGTCGGTGGTGCCCGCAACATTGGACACGTCATCAGGGGCCGCGAAATAGGAATTGACGAAGTAGAAGCAGGACCCGGGGGTAATCGCCGCCGCAAATGGATGGTCGCTGGTCCGGGTAACGAAGTTCCATCCCATATGCGGCACACGGACCGCCTCACGATCGAAGGCAATCACATGCCCTGGCAGCCAGCCAAGGCACGTGGCGTCCTGCTCGTCGCTCCGATCGAAAAGAACCTGCAGCCCCACGCAGACCCCCAGGAAGGGCAGTCCTTGCAGGCGAACCCGTTCGTTGAGGAACTCGATCCACCCGGCGGCGTCGAGATAGTCCATGGTTGTGCCCGCCGCACCCACACCGGGCAGGATGATATGGGTGACATCTCCGACCAGGTCGGGATGCAGGGCAACCTGGTGCGCGACCCCCAGATGGGTCAGCGCGTACGAGACGCTCTGGGAATTTCCCGTCCGGTAGTCGATAACGAGCATATTTGGCTTCATTCTGTCTCATTTCAAGAATGCCGGCCGCACGATGGAGCGGAAGGCCATTCTCGCATGGTTTCGGTGCGGCGTTGATCGCATCTCCGGGTTCGGGCCAGGTGTCGATTGTTGCCTGAACCTGTGGCCTGTCGTCGATCCCGGTACAGCGCTTCAGACTGGCCAGGAAACGCGATGGCAACGCAACGGGGGAGCGCCCGTCCCGATAGAATGCGTATAACTGCACTTGTGCGCAATGTCATCCGATTCAGCCTGTCATGCGTTCTACAGGTGTGGTCCACCGGCGTCAGCCCGGGCGTCGGCGGCCGGGTTGGCAGCAGCGATTCCGACTGCAACGATGACGCAAGCTTGAGTACCTGTCGTCGCACGGAAGACACCTGCCCGTTTTCGTCGTTCGATCAGGAATCAGGAGGCTCTCATGCGATTCCAGCGAATCTTCGTCGCCTTGCTCGTCGTGACCCTCGCGGCGGTCGTGACCGCGCCGGTTTCGGCCGACTTCGAGATCTATATGACGTCGCTTTCCGGGGACCATGAGGTCCCGCCTAGCGACACCTTCGCTCGCGGCCACGCCACGGTCATCCAGTCAGCCGACGGCACGGAGCTGGAGTTTCGGTTGATGGTGGTGCTCATTGAGGATGTGACCGCGGCGCATATCCACCTTGGTCCCCCGGGCGAGAACGGCCCGGTGGTGGCACTGCTGTACTCCGGGGCTCCCGATGGTTCCTTCAGCGGCATACTCGCTGAAGGAACCATCACGGCGGCCAACCTCAGCGGACCGCTCGCAGGCCAGCCGCTCTCGGCGCTGATCGACGAGATCGAAGCCGGCAACGCCTACGTCAACGTCCACACATCGGACTTCCCCGGCGGCGAGATTCGCGGCCAGCTCTGAGTTGGGACGAACCGCTCCATGTCAGGCACCCGGCCGGGCGAGATGGCCCGGCCGGTTTTTGTGCACGTTGCGGCATGTAACGGGCGCATTCTCGGTTCGATCTTCGAAGCGCCACGTATACTTGCCCTGACTGCCATGCGGCGGCGGATTCCGACCGCGCCTCGCGCTTGCATCAGGGTAGCCAATCCTCGTGAGTCCATCGACGATTCCACAATCAGAAACGGGACGCGTAAGCGCGCCGATGATCATGCTGCTGGTCTTCCTCGGCGGTATCACCAGCGTCGGTACCGAAACGGCCACCTCGCGACTTGTGGCGCCGTACTTCGGTACGTCCACATTCATCTGGGCGAACCTGATCGGCATCACGCTGACCTTCCTCGCCATCGGCTACTGGATCGGCGGTCGCACCGCGGATCGATATCCACGCGCTTGGCTGCTCTTCACGGCGACGACCGCCGC
>JAUIGA010000088.1 GCA_030430125.1 Chloroflexia bacterium
ACGTTGGCGACCGTGAAGTTGCGGATCTGGAAGAGCTCGAGCCGCACCATCGGCTCGCGCTGGCGTCGCTCCCACCAGAGGAAGACCGCAAAGGTGATGATCGCCCCGGCGACGAGGGAGAGGATCGGGGCGCTCGTCCAGCCGAGGTGGTTCCCTTCGATCAGCGCGTAGACCAGCATGAAGATGCTGCCGCCGGAGAGGATCACCCCGCCCCAGTCGATCGTGTGGGTGGCGTCGGGATCTCGTGATTCCGGCAGGTAGCGGACGCTGGCGAGCACGCCGAGCGCGCCAACCGGCAGGTTGATGAGAAAGATCCATTCCCAGGCATGGTTGGTGGCAATGTAGCCGCCAAGCAGCGGTCCCATGATCGCACCGAGCCCGACCACGCTGCCCCAGATGCCGAGCGCCGCGCCGCGCCGCTCAGGCGGGAAGACCTGCGTGATGATCGAGAGCGATTGCGGCATCATCATCGCGCCGCCGACTCCCTGGAGGACGCGCGCGGCGATCAGGGCATTGGCGCCGGAGACGCCGACCAGGTCGCCCAGGCTGCCGGCGACGCCACACAAGCCGGAGGCGAGGGTGAAGAGCACGGTGCCGACGATGAAGAACCGCTTGCGACCGAAGATGTCGCCCATGCGGCCGAACGAGAGCAGCAGCACAGCGTAGACGAGGATGTAGGAGTCCAGGATCCACTGGATCTCCGAGAGATCGGCCTGAAGCCCGATCTGGATCTTGCGCTGTGCATTGTTCACGATCGTGGTGTCGAGCAGCAGCATGAAAATGGATGAGCACAGCACGGCGAGGACGACCCAGGGGTTGAGCTCGGCTGGCTGGTTGGGTGCGCGGTACGATGGCGATTGGCTCATGCGTCAGGTTTCCTGGTCGTTGACGGGCGGGCAATTGGCTGGCTGGGTCCCGGTGTCAGGTTGATGCTGCGGGGCGACGGACATGAGCTCCTCGGCGAGCAGCATCATGCCGGCCGCGAACCCCTGTCGCTGGTCCGAACCGAGTCGCTCGATGACGCGGGTGAGCCGTTCCAGCTTGTAGCTATGGATGCGCTGGAATTGATCCCGTGCCTCGGGGGTGAGGGCAATCAGCACCTGCCGGCGATCGGCCGGGTGCGGCTCGCGGGTGACCGCGCCGCGCTCCAGCAGGCGGTCCACCAGCTCGCTGGTGGCCGGACGGGAAAGCTGCACGCCGCGCGCCAACTGGCTCATCGACACGCCATCGTGCGCGGCGAGCCAGGTGATGGCCCGGAGCTGGGAGATGGGTGGTGGCCCTTGGTCGCGCCCCGGCGGCTCAGGCCAGCACGCCATGTGTTTCTGCAGCATCGGCAGCACCGGCAGGAGTAGCTCGGCAAGCCGGCCGGGGTCGTCCCCACACGCCTGCACGGCTGAGGCTGGAACGGTTTGGCTCGGTGTGACGATGGTGTTTCCTTTCGTATAGCGAATCATTCGTATTACGAATGTATGGTAGGGGTGATCCGGACCTGTGTCAACTCCCACGTGAACAGGCGTGTTTCTGCGAATTGGACGTCGTTTCCACGGTATTCCCGCTCGCGAAGCACCAACTACGTATGTGACGGGCGGCGACAGGTGCGAAAATACGTGAAACTACGGATGTGCACACGAACCGTTCGCGGCACAATGAGATTGACCGAAAGGAATGCGCCTGCCAGCCAGGCAAGCTTCCGGGTTCGATCACAACCCCGTGTGGTGCCGGGTTCCGAACTCAATTGGTCACTCAAGATCCTGCTCCAGTGAGGAGCAGCGTCCGCCTGACGTCGGGCGCTCGCTGGCAGTGGGTACACTCCTTCCCTCCACCCTGGGGAGTCACCGCGGAATTGCGGTGGCTCCTCGTCTTTTCTGCGTTCCTGGCCGGCTGGCCTGTGGCACAATGCCCGGACCGTGACTGACGGGACGGCATGGATTCGTGGAGGACCCCGGTTGCATGTGTACGCGCGCGCTCTGGAACACCAATTCGCTCGGCGTTTATTGTGGCCGCAACATGGATTGGTTCGAGGATATTCGCAGCAACATGTGGGTCCTGCCGCGCGGGATCGAGCGCGATGGGGCCGTTGCCGAGCATCCCTTCACGTGGACCAGCCGGTACGGCAGCCTGGCGATCACCGCCTACGACATCGCCAGTGCCGATGGCCTGAACGAAGCCGGCCTGGCGGCCCACCTGCTCTACCTGCCGGAAACCTCCACCGCGCCCCGCGACCCGGCCCAGCCGGGGCTCTCGCTCAGTCTTTGGCTGCAGTGGTACCTCGACATGTGCGGCTCCGTTGCGGAAGCGGTCGAAATGACCCGGGCCAACCCCTTTCAACTGCAGATGACCGGCGATCCGGTGTCCGGCAAGCTTGCTACCGTTCACATCGCTCTCGACGATGCCAGCGGCGATACGGCCATCTTCGAGTGTATCGATGGCAGGATCACCATCTACCACGACCGCCGCTACGTCGTGATGACCAACCAGCCCACCTTCGACAAGCAGATCGAGAACCTGCAGCGGTACCGAGGCTTCGGTGGCGACGAACCCCTGCCCGGAACCCACCAGCCGGCCGATCGCTTCGTGCGCGGCGCCTACTACGTTTCGCACCTGCCGGAACCGGATTCCGAGCGGATGGCGGTGGCTGCGCTGATGAGCGTGATGCGCAACACGGCGGCGCCGTTCGGGATTTCCGACCCCGAACGCCCCAATATCTCCACCACGGTCTGGCGCACGATCACGAACCTGACCGACGGGGTAATCTACTTCGACAGTGTGGTCAGCCCGAGCGTGTCGTGGGTCAAGGCCGGCGAGATCGACTTCACTGAGGGCAGTCCGGTGCGGAAGCTGCAACTGGTCGATCGATACGACCTGGCCGGGGATGTCACCGGACAGTTCACGCCAGCCGACGCGTTCAGGTTCGTGCCGGCGTCGTAACTTGTCCTTGCGGCGATACGCCGGGATCGGCGTGATGGTCGCGGGTCGAGCCGCCCGGATCCCAGCACGCGTGATACTCGGTCAGGATCGAGCGAGACGCTCCTGTTCGGTGCCAACCTTGGCTCCACTGGGCATCCGGTGTGGGGCCATCGCGTACGCGTTCAGCGGGTAGCTCTCTGGTACGATGGATAGCAATCAGGGAGGTCGCGATGTCACTGCTCGCTCGCCCGCTCACCTACGACGATCTCTGCCAGATGCCGGACGACCTGAACCGGTACGAAATCATCGGCGGGGAGTTGATCGTGTCGCCGTCACCGAACCGTGGCCACCAGAAAGTCTCCTATCGCCTGACACGGCTGATCGGCGAGTACGTGGATGCCCACGAGCTCGGCGAGGTCTATGTTGCACCGGTGGATGTTCGTCTTTCCCCGCACAACGTCGTCGAGCCGGACCTGCTGTTCATTCGTCAGGACCGGCTCGGTATCTACGGTCCCACAGGCCCGGTCGAGGGTCCGCCCGACCTGGTCGTCGAGATCATCTCGCCGTCGAGCCGGATGATGGATCGGACGCGCAAGGCGGCGCTCTACGCCGACTCTGGCGTGCCGGAGTACTGGGTGGTCGACCCGGAGCGCCGGGAGTTCCAGCTTCTGACGCTGGATCATGGGCAGTACGCGCCGGTTGAGGCCGACGAGGGGCGATTCTCCTCCGCCGTCGTCCCGGGACTCGTTGTTGACCCGGCCGCCCTCTTCGCCGGACTCGATTGACGTACGAAAGGCGTAGCCCGGTCGGGTCGACGCCCAACCAGCTCTTCCGATGCCCAGCTTCGACCGGGTGCGGACCGGACCCATGGTGAATCGTCCCTACGCGGAATCGCGCAGGATGTACTCGCGCGGTGGAATGGTCGTGTCGAAGCGAGTCTCGGCCTTTACGGGCAGCAGGCGCATCTTTTCCAGGTTCCACAAATCACGCGAGAGCGAGTTGTTGAACAGCACGATCTTTCGGTCGAGCTGGGTGGCTCGCGCCAGGTACTGCTCGCGGGCGGTGCGGCGCTGCCAGTCCCAGCGTTGCCACGCGTCGCCGGGGTCGTCATCGATCGTCGCGGCATCGTCAGGGGCGACAAAGAGCCGGAACGGCCACCAGCGCTGGTGCCACGGCGCGGCGGCAGCCGGTGCGGGCGTGGCAGGCACGTGTTCCAGTGCGAGGATGCGCGTCGCCTCGGCGGCAAGGCGGCCAGCGGTGGCGTCGAGCCACTTCGCCAGCGTCTCCTGCATGGTCTTGATCTCGCGGTCGAGCTCGATCCACGCCGGAGCCACGCCGGCGTTCTTCAGCCGGCTGAAGGCGAGGTCGAGCTCGGGCTGGTAGGGGTTGCTCTCGATCCTGATGGGCTTGCCCTGTTGCGGCAGGTTGTCGAACTCGCCGCGAGCAATCGCCTCCTCCAGCCGGTCACGCACCCAGTCGTCGAAGCTCTCGATTTCTTCGATCTGGTCCCCGTCTCGTCGCAATGGCATGGTGACCCATCCCTTCCACACACCTGCCTTGAGATTGTGAAAAGCATAACAAGTGGAACGGGCGGGATTGGGCATCACCGCCGGGCCTACCCGTCGTAGTCCCTGACCAGCATGTAGCCGAACGCCGCACCGGCAGCCCCGGCGATACCGACGATCTTCACCCCCCACCCGATGGTGATCACCTCGCCGGGCGGGCGCACATCCGGACCGGTCGTGCGTGGGGTGTAGAACATCCAGTCGAGCAGGCCGATCACCGCGCACAACCCCAACCCGATGCACACCAGCCACGGGGCGAAGTCGGCATCGGGATGCACGATCATCAACACCAGACCGGCGATCGCCACCGCCGCGGCTACCAGCACGAACGCGCCATCCGTCCGGTAGCCGGACGTCACGTCGGTGACGCGCGCCGACATCGGACCGTGCTCCGAGACCAGCCACGGCCCGATCGCGCCGGCGATGACCGCGACGGCGCACCCGAATGCCAGGATCAACAGCAGCCAGGGACGACCCGGGACTGCCTCCCCGTGCCCGCGGGCGAGATCGCGCCAGTATCTTTGAAACCCGTCGGTGGCGGGGCGTTGCGGTGGTTGATGGTTGGGTGGCATGGTGACGCATCCTTGCCGTGGCCGGCGCGCGACCCGGCGGTTCGAGCACGATTCGGTGTCAATAATCCCCGTGCATCAGCCGGCGTGCCAGCCACCACGCGCACAGTACCCCGATCGGCGCGGCGAATGTCACGACTTTCAGACCCCATTCGACCTGGATCAGGCTGGCACGCCGTCCGGGTTGGGTCGCGAGATCCATCGGATCGAAGATGACCCAGTCGAACAGCCCGACCATCGAGCACAGGATCATGGCGACGACAGCCACCCAGGCAAGACCCCACAGGCGCGGCCACACCAGCGTGATGAGCACCGCCACGGCCGCAATTGTCGCGAAGAAGAGCGAGAAGACACCGTCGGTGCCGGCGCCGGGTACCGATCGCGTGGTGATGTCCCAGTCCGGCCCTTCCTCGACGTAGAGCCACGGTCCCAGCGACCCGGCGATGACGAGCGCGGCGGTGGCCAGGGTCAGCACCGCCGGGAGCCAGGGCCGCGGCGAGTTCGGAAACGGGGCCGCGCGCCACACCAGGCCGTGCTGGTGCGCTGGGGGTTGGTCGGTGCCCATTTCGTTCTCCGGTGTCCGGCGGCGGTTCGCAGGGCGACGCGCTGGTCCGGGCGGCGCCGGGTTCGGCGCAACGGTTTCGGGTGTCGGACGTCAATGCATCGCGTGGGCATCATAAAACGAACGACGGGCATCCTGCGACGCCCGTCTCGCGATGAAGCCAGGCCGCGGCGGGGGTGCGTCTTATCGGGGGTTGGGTGGCGACTGCGAGGAGTCACCTGCGGGCGGACCGCATGACTCCATGGCGAGGGCGGCCACAAGGACCGCCCGTACAGACGATGGATTCGATCCTACGTCAGGCTGGTCGACATCCCGGCAAGGCGACCGCTGGTCGCGACCGCGAACGCTCGCTCCAGGTCGGCGATCTGGTCGTCGACGTGCTCGATCCCGACCGACAGCCGGATCAACGAGTCTCCGACCTCCGCGCCGGTGCCCGCCGTGCTGGCGTGTGTCATCTTCGCCGGGTGCTCGATCAGCGACTCGACACCACCGAGGCTCTCGGCCAGCGTGAACACCCGCGTCTCCTCCACGATCTTTGCCGCGACCTCGAATCCGCCCCGGACGGTGAACGAGACCATGCCCGAGTACCCGGACATCTGGCGCGCGGCGACATCGTGGTTCGGATGAGTATCGAGACCCGGATAGTAGACGGTCTCGACCTCCTCCTGACCCAGCAGCCAGCCGGCGACTGCGGCGGCGTTGGCGCTGTGCCGCTCCATGCGTACCCCCAGCGTCTTGATGCCACGCAGCGTCAGCCAGCAGTCCATCGGGCCGGGCACCGCGCCGGCGGCGTTCTGGTGGAAGGCCAGCGTCTCTCGCGCCTCGTTGTCGTTGCCAACGACGACCCCGCCGACGACGTCCGAGTGCCCGCCGAGGTATTTCGTGGTGCTGTGCAGCACGAAGTCGGCGCCGAGCGCCAGCGGCTGTTGCAGGTAGGGCGAGGCGAAGGTGTTGTCGACGACGAGCCGGGCATTCGATCCCTTGAGCAGCTCTGCCATGCCGGCGATGTCGACGATGCGCAGGTAGGGGTTGGTCGGGCTCTCGACCCAGACGAACTTCGTGTTCTGTTGAAGCGCCGCGCGGGCGGCGTCGAGGTCGGAGAGATCGGCGAGGGTCATCTCGATGCCGTAGTTGCGCAGGACCTTGTCGAAGAGCCGGAAGGTGCCGCCGTAGGTGTCGTTCGAGAGCAGGACGTGGTCGCCGGGGCGCAGCAGGTAGGCGAGGTTCTGCGTCGCGGCGAGACCGCTGGCATAGGCGAGACCCCAGGCGCCGCCTTCGAGCGAGGCGAGCGCCTCCTGCAGGGCGGTGCGGGTGGGGTTGCCGGTGCGGGAGTATTCGTACCCCTTGAAGTTGCCGATGCCCTCCTGGGCGTAGGTGCTGGTCTGGTAGATCGGGGTGATCACCGCGCCGGTGGCCGGGTCGGCGTCCTGTCCGGCGTGGATGGCGCGGGTTTCGAACTTCGCATCGGTCCAGTCGTGGGTCATGTGGTGGCCTCCATGTGATTGTGCGATCGAATCGTGCCGTGGCGATTCTCGACGAATAACGGCTCGCCTCATTGCAAGCGGTCTGCCGCGATTCAACGTCATTCCGAGCCGAGCCCTCCCCGGCTGCCACGCCCCTCCACTGGAGGGGAGAACCCTCCCCACGCGAAGCGCATTGAAATGGCGGCGCGGCTCGTGTCTTGAGACCATCCTCGTTGCGGCCGCGTTCGCGGCCGAGCGCTTCGCGCGGGGACTCTTCGCTGCGCTCAGAGTGACGGCATTTTCATGCCGCCGTTTTGGCCGACCCTGAATCGGCCCTTGGCCTCCCTACCGGTGCAGGGTGACATGGTTGAGGATGTCGGCGCGGGTGACGATGCCGACCAGTTTGCCGTGGCGTTGCACCAGCACCGCCGGCGACTTCTCTGCCAGCATCGGGATCACGCGCTCGATCTCCTCCCCGGCGTCGACGAGCTGGAACGGCGGACCCATGATCTCCCGCACCGGCTGGTTGAGCACGCCCGGATCGCGGAAGATCTCGTCCAGCAGCGTGCGCTCCTGCAGCGAGCCGATGATGCTGTGGACGTCGATCTCCTCGCCCGGCTTCGGCCCGGTACAGTCCTCGTCGTCGGGTGCGCCCGCGCCGCGCACGACCGGCAACTGGCTCAACCCGTACTCGCCGAGCAGCTCGATCGCCTGGGCGACGGTCTGGTCGCACGAGACGGCGACGACGTCCGGCATCTGCTCGCGCCGTTCGTCGATCAGGTGGCCCACATCGGACGGGCCGTGGAACCGCGCGAGGAATCCATTTTCGCGCATCCAGTCGTCGTTGTAGAGCTTGGAGAGATAGCCCCGGCCGCTGTCCGGCAGGATCACCACCACCATCGCCTCCGGGTCGTCGACGCGACGAGCGGTCTCGATCGCGGCGTGGACGGCCATGCCACCCGATCCGCCGATGAGGATGCCCTCCTCACGGGTGACGCGGCGGGCCATGGCGAATGCTTCCATGTCGGTCACCTGTACCCAGGCGTCGACGATCTCGCGGTCGAAGGTGCCGGGCCAGAAGTCCTCCCCCACCCCTTCGACGAGGTACTGGTGGATGCGGTCGGTGGTGTAGATCGACCCCTCCGGATCGGCGCCGACCACCTCCACCGCGGCGTTCTGCTGCTTGAGGTAGCGGCCGATGCCGGTAATGGTGCCGCCGGTGCCGACACCGGCGACGAGGTGCGTGATGCGCCCCTCAGTCTGGTTCCAGATCTCCGGCCCGGTGGCATCCTCGTGCGCCTGCGGGTTCATCTGGTTGAAGTACTGATTGGGCGAGAAGCTGTTCGGAATCTCGCGGGTGAGGCGGTCGGCGACGGAGTAGTAGCTCTTGGGGTCGTCGCGCTCGACGGAGGTCGGGGTGGTGACAACCTCGGCGCCGTAGGCGCGCAGCAGGGCGACCTTCTCGCTGGAGACCTTGTCCGGCATGACGAAGATGCAGCGGTAGCCGCGCACGGCGGCGGCCATCGCCAGGCCGACGCCGGTGTTGCCGGAGGTCGGTTCGACGATGGTGCCGCCGGGGTTGAGCCAGCCGCGCTCCTCGGCCTCCTCGACCATGCGGATACCGATGCGGTCCTTGACCGAGCCACCGGGGTTGAGCATCTCCAGCTTGGCGTAGACAGGGGTGCGGATGCCCCGGGCGACGGCGTTGAGCCGCACGAGGGGGGTGTTGCCGAGCGCGTCGATGACATTGTCGAAGACACCGCCGCCCGGTGCGGCATCCATGGTGGCGAGGTGCTGGCGGGCGCGCTCCGCCGTGAGTTTTTGCGCGCTGCGAATACTGGTCATGATCGTGACATGCCTTTCTGGCGGAAGGGCGGGAGCATGATGGGGACGGCGGGCGCGTCGTTGAGGTGTTGGGGTGGAGGGATGATCCGCCGTTCCGGCGTGGGCCGGAGGCTAGCGGATGGCGCGCCCGCCGCGGGTACAGGCGCAACAGGGCGAGGTGCCAGACAGCGTCCAGCGATCGATGAGGCTGACGCCATCGGCATCGCGGTGGAGACGCGGCGTATGCTGGTTGTGGTCGCTCCCGGCGATCGCCATTGCGATCCCTTCCGTGTGGTGGCGCCCGGGTGATTCCGGGGCCGGCAACGGGTCTGGCTACACCTATCTTACGCCATGTGGCGCGTGGGCGGCGTGTCGTGCCCTTCGGCAAGCTCGTGGCGCAGGGCGCGCCACTGCCGGGTGACGGTGCGGCGGCTGAGCGCCAGATCGCGGGCGATCGCGGTGAGGGTCTCGCCGTCGCCGATGTGGCGGCGCAGGATGGTCGCCTGGATGGCGGGGAGGCGGTCGGCAATGGCGTTGAGCAGTGCCTGCGCCTCGGCGGCGGCGGCGCTGCCGTCGTGCAGCCAGTATTGATCGCCGATCGGGATCAGGGTCATGTGGGGCGGGACGCCGCGGCGACCGATGCCGCGGTAGATCGCATCGCGCAGCCGCCATGGGAAGGTTGCGAGGATGTAGCGGCCGAAGGGGCGTTCGGGGGTCCACTGGCGAATCAGCTCGTCGAAGACGAGCCAGGCTTCCTGCTCGATATCCTCCCGGTCCCAGACGCCGGTGTGGTCGACGCCGACCCGCGGCGGGTGAATCCGGCGGGTGAATCGTTCGAGCTTGGGTCCGAAGGCGATGTACAGCGCTTCACGGGCGTCGGGGCAGCCGGCGTGGGCGCGCAGCACGGTGGGGCGCAGCCGCCGTTCGAGCGCGGCCGAGAGATCGTCGTCGGCGGTGACCACCGGCACGATCGCCGGTGGGGTGTCGGGCGGATTGGCGCCGGCCTGTCGCCGCTGGCGCAGGTGCTGGCGCAGCCGGGCGGGTTGGGATGACGGTTCGGGCCACGAGGACGGCATGTGGAAGAAGGCCTCCGGACGGGTCGATGGGACGGTGCGTCTGCGGGGAGGCTCTTCGGAGCTCGCGGGTTGTGGTGCGAAGAGAAGTATGGCGAGGCGGATTTCGTGCTGGGGCGGACCTCGTGCCGATTCGCACCAGACGTCCCGAAAGGACGTCACGCTGAACGACGGTTCCCCTCCATTGGCGAGGGGTCAGTGGGGAGGCCCCCTCGGCACGCGGTCGGGGTGACGATGACGTGTTGCTCGCTGTTTTCTGCTTGCCTCGTCGGGAGGATAGTGGCAGGCAGCTGGCCTACGAGCCGCCCGTTGCGCGCTCCACCATCCCGCGCAGGTGCTTGAGGTCGAGCTCGTGCTCGGTCGCGCAGCGGGGGCAGGTGGTCTGGATCACGGCCCAGCCAGAGATGTGCCAGTAGCGGTCGCGGACCTTGATGTTG
>JAUIGA010000089.1 GCA_030430125.1 Chloroflexia bacterium
ATACCTTGCTTGCGCTGATGCTGGCGCTCGCAGCAGTATCCGCCTGGAGATATGCCGACCATCCCGCCTGGCCACGAGCGCTGGTGCTCGGGACACTGCTCGGGCTTGGCGGCGCCACCAAGCTCAGCCCGCTGGCGGTGGCGATACCGTTGGGCTTGCTGGGGGGCGTCGTGTTGATGGCGCGCTGGCTTACCCCCGTTCGCATCTTGTGCGGTGGCGCGCCGGGTCGGGTGGGTTGGCAGTTGTTGTCAGTGCCGTTCGTCGCCGGGATCGTATTTGTCACCTCGTATCCCTATCTGTGGCGCGCGCCGCTCGCGCACACCAGGGCGCTGTTCGACTATCGCGCGACGGGGATGGAGCTGCAGGGCGCGATCTGGGCGCACATTGCCGTCCAATCACCCGCCGAGGCGATCGAGCGAGTGATGCGGCGCCTGGGGGAGGAGTTGACGGTCAGCGGGCGGTTCGGCGTCGACCTGGGGATGTTCGAGCTGGCGCTCGCCGCCGCCGGATTGGCTCTCTGGGTCGCGCTCGCCTTGCGACAGGGATTGACGAGTGCGTACTCGTTGACCTTTGCCGTGCTCGGTGGCGCGGCGGTCGTCACTATCGCCGGTATGCGGGTCGACTGGGCGAGGTACCACCTGCCGATCCTGCTGTTCGGGTCGGTGTGTATCGGGGTTGCGGTTGGGTGGGGCTGGTCGGTGGTCAGCGTGTGGCGGTTCCGGGTGTAGCGACGGCTTGGCGGCGCACCCTGCCTCGCAGGAGTCCACGCGGAAGCCGCCAATGTCGCCTGGTTTCGCGATCGCTACAACGGACGAAGGCGACATTGCCCGCTGCGCATCATGGCGTGGGCGGACGTTGATGCGCGGTCAAGTCGCCGCTACAGGTGAAAGTTGCCTGCTGACCTACGCACCGGCGATGCGGGCGAAGCGTGTCGGCTCGCGTTCCAGCTCGGCCTGCATCCAGTCGGCGTAGACCTGCAGCTTGATGGCCTTCCATTCCGGATCGCTCCATCGGTTGCGGCGTTCCTCCGGGTCGTCTCGCAGGTCGTAGAGCTCGCCCTCGTCCTGGCCGCGATACACCGTCATCTTGTACCGCTCGCTGATGAAGGTGCGCAGGTGCACCGCGGTCGGCTGGTGGCGGTTTTCGCAGATCGCCCAGCTCCGTGCCGATTCAGCCTCGCCACGCCAGACGGCCTTCTGCGAGACGCCCTGCATCGTGCCCGGCACCGGTAGCCCGCAGATGTCGAGGAACGTCTGCGGCAGGTCGACGACGCTCTGGATCGCGTCGCTGGTCGTGCCGGCGTTCGTCTGTCCGGGATGGCGCACGATGAACGGCACGCGAATGCCGTCCTCGTAGTGGAACGGACCCTTTGCCGTCAATCCGTGCTGACCGAGGTAGTGCCCGTGGTCGCTGGTGAACACCACTACCGTGTCGTCGGCGACGCCGAGCCGCTCGAGCGCGTCGAGGATGCGGCCGATCTCGTGGTCCATGAAGCTGACCATGCCGTAGTAGATCGCCATGCGGCGGCGCAGATCCTCCTCCGGCATGAGGTGGCTGTGGAAGCCGTGGTTGCCGAAGCCGGACTCCTTCAGGGAGTCGTAATCCGGTGCTTCCTCCTGTGTCATTCGGGTCCAGGAGACCATGTGTTCGAGCTCGGCGGGGTCGAGGGTGCCGGGCTCCATGTCGGCGGGGTCGTACATCGACGCCCACGGCTCCGGCACGAGATAGGGCGGATGCGGATCGTGAAACGACGACCAGATGAAGAACGGCGTGTCGCTGGCGACATCCCGCTCGATCGCGGCGACGGTCCGTTCGCCCGTCCAGGTGGTGTAGTGGAACTCCTGCGGCAGGGTCCAGCTCCCCTCCGGCTGGACGTGGGCGGGGTCGTACTGGTCGGCGAGCGAGGTGAAGTGCCGCTCGTAGTCGGGCAACCCGTTGTCGCGCATCCAAATGCCATAGTGTTGACCGACGTGCGACTCGTCGGCGTGATTTCGGGCTATCTCGATGCGATCGAAGCCGTACCAGGGGCCGGTGAAATCCTCCCAGAAGGCGAGATCCTTCAGGGTCGGCTGGACTTCGAGGGAGGTCTGCTCCGGCAGCGACGCCAGCGGCTGGAAGTGCGCCTTGCCGATCAGCGAGGTCCGGTAGCCGTGCCGCGAGAACGCCTCGCCGACGGTCGGCACATCCTCGGCCAGCTTGACCCCGATCGTCCACGCGCCGTGCCAGGCAGGGTATTGCCCGGTGACGATCGATGCCCGCGTCGGCGTGCAGACGGGGGAGGGGACGTAGGCGCGGTCGTAGCGGGTGCCCTCGGCGGCGAGGCGGTCGAGGTTGGGCGTGGTGATCTTCGGGTTGATGGACCCGAGGGTGGACCAGTGTTGCTGGTCGCTGGTGATGAGCAGGACGTTTTTCGGGTTGGGCATGATGACTCCAAGGGCGTGCCGTGCCGTCAACTCAAGCGCGATTTCCGACAACCGTCACTCCGAGCGAGGCCCGCATGGCCGACGTTGAGGGGACCTCCCCGGCTGTCACGCCCCTCCCCAGGAGGTGAGAACCGCCCCACCCCTGACCCCTCCCCTCTGACTCCCCTCCAATGGAGGGGAGAACCCGCCCCGTCCCGGGGAGTGGAACCGTCCCCGCGCGAAGCGCAGCGAACTGTAAGTCAAGCATCGAGCGATTGCTTCATTATCGGTGCGGCAGCTGTGCTGCCGAGCGCTTCGCTCAGGGTGACGACCACAAGAATGCCGGTTCGTCAGGACCGGCACAGGATCGGGCCCCATACTTCAGCCTACCGCACCTGGGTCGCGATGTCGTCGGGCCAGTGCAGCTCAACCCCGCGACGTTCGACCAGGTGCCGCTGGAAGTCTGCAAGCCGGCTCGCGTCGTTCCGAATCGTCGACGGTGTGGCCGCCTGGGCGAGCGCGGCGGCGGCGAGGCTTCCAGCGACATCGCCGATCAGCCACTCCACGGGATGCAGGCGATAGCAGCCATTGGTGATGTGCGTGGTGCCAATGTTCTTGCAGGCTGGCACCAGGTTCTCCACCCTCTGCGGAATCAGCGCGCCGAGCGGCAGCTCGAAGGGGTAGCTGGACACGTCGACGTAGGTGCGCTGCCCGGTCGACGGGTGGAGGTCGATCCGGTACGAGCCGATTCCAACCGAGTCGTGGAACCTGGCGGCGCGGTCGCGCCCCTCGCGCGCCATCACGCCGACATCCTGCTCGGTGACGGTGTGCTCGGCCAGGATCCGCCGGCTTTCGCGAATGTACGGTGCCAGGGCAAGGCCATCCGGGCCGTCGCCGGTGATATCGGGTCGAAGACGAACTTCCGGATATCCATACCCGCCATCGTGGCGCGGGGCCTCGGTCTGCATCCAATGGAGCAGGGACAGGCTGAGCTGCCGGGATTCCCAAAGATTGCGCTCGGCGGTGTCCGCGTCGACCCCGACGACCGGTCCGGCGAAATAGTCGTGCATCGGCCAGTTGACGGCGACGATGTCGGATAGGTAGCTGTCGTTGCGGAACTGCTCGCCGGCAACGATGCGCCGGTAATGCCACAGATCCCAGCTGCCCTCGGGCCCGAGCAGTGGCAAATAGCGGGTTTCCAGCGTTTCGGGATGAACATCCTCCCACCCGAGCAGCGGACCTGGCCAGAAGTCCGGTTCGACGGCGCGCCAATGGTGGTAGGTGTCGGGCCGGTCGATGACGTTGTCGGTCTTCGGGCTCCAGTCGATCGCGAAGCACCAGGTGATGGCCTGCTGGTCGAGCGGTGTGGGTTCACCGGACAGCGCGTGGAGCTCGCCAGTCTGCGCCTGACTTTCGGAACCCAGGATGTGCTCGACATCGCCGAGTTCGAGCAGCTCGCCGGTCTCCGTCGCGTCGATGACGATGGCTGCCGAGACGTTTGTCTGGTTGCCATTGCCGTCAACGAAGGTGACGGCATCGATCCTGTCTCCGGTCATGTCCATGGCGACGGGCGACCAGCCCAGCTCGAGACGTATGGCGCCCGATGAGAGGTGCGGCAGCAGCATCCACTCCAGCACCGCCAGGGAGACGCGCGGCTCGTGGCACAAACCACTGACAAGTCCCAGACCGGGGTTGAGGTGCTCGATCGCGCCAGCCGCATCGGTGATCGGGTAGGCGTACCGGTAGGTGTCGCGTACCAGGCGGCGATACCGGGCGTAGGAGGCGCAGCCAGGATGCGCCTCGATCCACGGATGTTCGTCGGGCGGCACGGCCTGTGATGTGACCTGCCCGCCGATCCATGATGTTGGCTCGGTGAGCAGCACCGACCGGCCCTGTTCGGCGGCGGCCAGCGCGGCCGCGACACCGCCGAACCCGGCGCCGGCGACAAGGATTTCGGTATGGATGTCGGAATGGGTCATGGTACTGCCCTGAAGTCCTTGAGATCGAACTGCAATCGGGAACGGTCGCGCCAGGTATTGATGCCCAGCGTACCAACGAGGTCGACACTGGTTGCGCGCACGAGCTCGCGGCTGCGGTGCGCCGCGCCCCAGAACACACACTCGATATCACGGTCACCGTGGCGCGCGCGGATCTTGAGGTGATCCCCGCCATTGCCCATGGTGGTGTAGGCGGTCACCCGTGCGCCACGCATGCGGAGCATCGGGATCTCGTTGCCGCGCCCGCACGGCTCCAGCGCGGCGAGGGCCTGCACCGTCTCCTGGGAAAGATCGCCCGGCGCGATGTCGGCGTCGATCCGCAGCGTCGCCGGCACCGGAAGCTCCGCGTCACCGGCGAGGGCGAGTGTCGCCAGCTCCTCGGCGAAATCCCGCAGGTTGTCGCGATGGATACTCACGCCCGCCGCGCCGCTGTGCCCGCCGTGGCGGATGAGCAGATGGTCCAGCTCGCCCAGCATCTCGGCGATATTGACCCCCGGTACCGACCGTGCCGACCCTGTCAGCACACCGTCGTCGTTCGCTTCGAACAGGATCGCCGGACGCCCGGACGCCTCCGCGATCTTCGCGGCGATCGTGCCGACCATGCCTGCGGGCCAGGCGGTGTTGCTGGCAATCAGGACCGGCCAGTCGTCCCAGTCGGGGCGCGCGACGATGGCTTCGACCGCCTGCTGCAGGATCGTGGCGGCAAGGGCCTTGCGTTCGCGATTGATGCGCTCGATCTCCATTGCCAGTCGATCCGCCTCGACAGGATCGTCGGTCATCAGCAGGTCGAACGCGAGGCGGGGCGACTCCAGACGGCCGGCGGCATTGAGCCGCGGCGCGATCGAGAACGCGATATCGGCGGCGGTGAGCGTGCGGAGGTCGCGTCCGGTCAGGCGGGACATAGCGCGCAGACCCGGGCGTATGGAATTCCGTAATACCATGACGCCGTCGCGCACGATCCCCCTGTTGATGCCGATCAACGGCGATACATCCGCGACGGTGCCGATCGCGACGAGGTCGAGATAGGCCCGCTCGGTGCGTCCGGGTGGGTCGGCGATGGTCACGCCATTCTGTGCCATGGCCGACGTGAGCAGCCAGGCGACACCGACGCCGGTCAGGTCCCGGTAGGTGGGGTCATCGCCCAGCTGTGGCGACACGAGCAGGGCATCCGCAGGCGGATCGCCGGTGATCCGGTGGTGATCGAGCACGATCACGTCCATGCCCGCTTTGCGTGCGGCTGCGATCGCATCGCGGTCGGAGCTACCGCAGTCGACCGCGATCAACAGCGACGCGCCCCATCGCGCCGCCTCGCCGACACCGCGCAGGCTCAGCCCGTAGCCGTCCGCGCGCTCGGGCAGCAGCGTCAGGATGCGGTCCGCGCCGAGATGGTGCCGGAGCGCGCGCGTCAGCAGCACCGACGCGGTGATACCGTCGGCATCGTAGTCTCCGAAGATCGCGATCTTCTCGTGCGCATCGAGTGCGTCGGTGACCCGTTCCGCCGCCTCTTCCATGTTCGGTAATTCCCAGGGGGATGGCGCCGGCGAAGGGCGTGCATCGAGGAATGCCCGGGCGGATTCGGGGTCGCGGATACCCCGCTGCCACAGGATGCGCGCCACCAGCGGATCGGGGGCGAGCCTGTCAACCCAGGCATCGTCCGGGATGGGCTCCGGTTCGATCCACTCGGGCGATGGTGCCGGACGGAGCGTGTCGATCAGGCTGGTCATTGGGTTTCCACCGGCGCCAGCAGCGCGCGCATGACCTCGGCGAGTCGGTCTCGCTGTGGCCACAGCTCGGATGTGTCATCCAACGGATCGCGCTTCCATCTGCCCTTCTTGAGCAATTGGTCACCGTGCGTACGCGGAATGACGTGCAGGTGGAAGTGGTCGACGCTCTGGCTGACGTGGGTGTTGTAGGCGCTGAACGATCCGTCGGCGTCGTAGGCAATTTCCACGGCCCGGTTGAGCGCCTGCGCGCGATGAAACACCGGTCCAAGCAGATCCTCAGGCATGTCCTTCAAGGTTGGGACATGTGCCTTCGGAATCACCAGCGCATGCCCTGTCTTCACCGGCCGGATATCGAGCAGGCAAATGGCGACCTCGTCGTCCCAGAAGACAAGGTCGCGATCCGCCTCGCCAGAGATGATGCGGCAGAAGACGCAGGTAGGGTCGAATGGCAGGGTCATGTCGTGCGGTTCCAGTCCTTCACTCGAAAGTGTCATGCTGAGCCGCGGACGTCAGTCCGCGTGTCGATGCATCTCTTGTGGATTCGGCGTCAGGACTCGATGCTTGAAACCATCGACGTTCGAGATCCTTCGACTCCGACCCTTCGGGTCTACGCTCAGGATGACAACGAACGGGTGCAGGTTCCTACCATCCGACCAGCAACGATACGACCTCGAACGGGTCGATCGTGAAGGTGACTGACCCGCCGTCGACCTCGATCGCGCTGCCCTCCATTGGCTCCTCCAGAAGTGTCACGCGTTCGACCGAGCCGGGGGCGTCGGCGAACTCGAGCCGTGCCTGCCCGCGAGATCCATGGGGCTCGTAGACCCTAAGCACCAGTCCGTCGCGGTCGTGCGCGCGCTTCAACGCGCCGAGCCCCACCTCGTGCCCGGTGCTGGTGACGAACGACGCCCGGTCCGAAGCGGTCGCAGCCGTCGGGGTGACCACCAGCGGCGCGTTCAACGCTCGCGCTTCGCGGGTGACACCACCGTCGACCCAGGTTCCGGTGTGGGGATACAGGCTGTAGGTAAAGTGATGGTGCCCCTCGTCGGCCAGCGGGTCCGGATGGAGCGGGCCGCGCACCAGGCTGATGCCCAGCGTGCCCCCGATCGCGCTGAAGCCGTATTTGGCATCGTTGAGCAGCGCGACACCGTAGCCTGGCTCGGAGAGATCGACGAAGCGATGCGCGCCGGTCTCAAACCGCGCCCGCTCCCATGTTGTGTTCTGGTGGGTGGCGCGCTTGTGCACGCCGAACATCGTCTCGAACGTCGCCTCGTGGGCGCGAACGGTGGTCGGGAACAGCGCGCGCGTCAATACCAGGCGCTCGTGCCAGTCGATGTGGGTGTCGATATTGACGCGGCTCGACCCGGACAACAAGCGGTAGGTCTGCACGAAGCGAGAACCGCGCCAGGTCCGTGTCACGCGTACGGCAGCGCGCAACGGGCCCTCCTCGACGACTTCGATGCTGTCGACCCCGTCGATCTCCATGCCGGCATCTTCGTAGGATTCGTCGATGTCCCAGGCATCCCACGAGCGTGGTCGGTCGACATACGCCCAGAGCTGGTTGCCTCGGTCGGCAAGCGTCTCCCGGTCGGCTCGCTTGTCGAACACGCGGTGGAGGGTGCCATCGGTGCCGATCTCGACCACAACGGCATCGTTCTCCATCGTCGTCGCGCCGCCCGCGGCCGACCTCACGGTGACCGGCGCGGTCGTCGCGTCGCTCGCGGTCGTGGTGGTGGAAACTGACGCGAACCCGCCGAGCGAGGTGCCCGGATCGTGCACCAGCAGGCCGTCCTCCACCTGTTGCGACGGCAGGTTGCCTGCCTCGGCGCCGTCCGGAAGCACGGCGGTCAGCGGGCGACTGTTGATATCCGGGTTGCTGACCGCGAAGGCATCCGTGCCATCGCCGGACAGATTCGCCAGCGCGGCGTCTCGCGCGGCGATCGATGTCGCGATGACCTGCCGTAGCTGCGGATGGGTGTCTTCGTAGACCTCGTGGATAGAGGAGCCGGGCAGCACGTCGTGGAACTGGTTGTAGAGCAGGTCCTCCCACGCAGCGTCGAGCGCGGCGAACGGGTACTCGGTGCCGGCGAGCGAGGCAATGGCCGCGAATGCCTCCGCCTCCACCATCCGGTGCTCGGCCTGCCGGTTGAGCTGCTTCACCAGTGCCTGCGTGGTGAGGGTGGCGCGGTGCAGCTCCAGGAACATCTCACCGACATACGTCGGCAACCCTTCCCGGGGAAGGCTGTCATAGAACTCCTCGATCTTGCCCATCTGGAGACTCGGCAACACCGGGTAGTCCCGGATGCGTTCGTAGTTCTCCAGCATGTCGTCGCTGGGGCCGCCGCCGCCATCGCCCCAGCCGAACGCGAGCAGTGTCTGGTCGTGGACGCGTTTGCCGATGAAGTTGCGCCAGGTGTGCAGCGTGTCCTTGGGGAAGATGTTGCCGTTGTAGCCGAATGCCGGGTTGAGGAAGCTGTGCGCGAGCACCTGGCTGCCGTCGATGCCCTGCCACCAGAACAGGTCGTACGGGAACGTGTTGTCCTCGTTCCAGTTGAGCTTGGTGGTGAAGAACCCGGTGATGCCGGCCTGCCGCAGCAGTTGGGGGATGCCGCCGGAAAACCCGAAGACATCGGGCAGCCAGGCGACCGTGTTGCGCAACCCGAACATCCGCTCGAAGTAGCGCTGCCCATAAAACAGCTGCCGCGCGTATGCTTCGCCACCAGTCACCTGACCGTCGGGCTCGGTCCACGATCCGCCGATCGGTTCCCACCGGCCCTCGGCGACGCGCGCCTTGATCGCCTCCAGCAGCTCGGGGTCGTCCGTCTCCATCCACCGGTATGCCTGGGCGGAGGACTGGTTGAAGGTGAAGTCGTCGTACTTTTCCATGAGCCGAAGCACGCTCGACCAGGTACGGCGCACCTTGCGTCGTGTCTCGGCGACGGGCCAGAGCCAGGCGAGGTCGATATGCGCATGTCCGGTCAGCATGAGCCGGCCGACGGGCGGATAGCGGTCCTTGATCCGTGCGAGCCCGGCGGCGATGACCTCGCGGGCTCGGTCGCAGGCGGCAAGAGCGTCGTCCGGCAGCGGCTCCAGGGTGCCGTGTGGTGGAGGGACGTGCCAGATGCCGAAGACAGTCAGATTGCCCTGGAAGCCCGGTTGTCCGTAGTCGCCCAGGCCGACGCTGTGGGTGTTGCCGCCATCCGCATCGCCTGTAACGTAGCGAATCTGCGCGGTGTCGGTTGCGGTCGGCCAGTACGGTGCGAGTTCGCGATAGGCGTCGTCAACGAGGTCGAGGAGGAGTGGAAACGCCTCGTGGTCCTGGAGTTGCCCGGCGGTCTCGATCAGCATGCGCAGGTCGGTTTCCAGCGCGCGCGCGCGATCGTGCGGGATGGTCAACATCGCGCGGTCGATCGCGGGGTTGGCGACGTGGGCGCCGAACATGCCCTTGGGCACCACCTCGGCCTCGATCCGGATCTTCTCCCCGCCGGTGGCAGCGGTGGCGACCTCGAAGTCGTGGTGGAAGGGATTCAGCCCTGTCTGGAAGCCAGGGGTGAAGCGCACGAAACCCTCGCCGCCGAGCCAGAGCTCCGCCTCGACGCGCTCGCCCGCCCACCCGGCGGGAATTGTGGCGGTGGCGGTCAGGGTGACGGGGGTGTCGACCGACGGCCACGGGTCGCCAGCCTGCAGGTGATGCGATGCCCCGTCGGCGCCGGTGAAGGTCCAGGCGGAGATCGGCGCGACGCGGGCACTGCGCCAGGCGCGCAACTCCACCAGCCAGCGCGCGAGCCGCTCGTGTCGTCGCTTGTCGAATCGCTTGAAGTCGTCCACGGAGCCTCCGCAGTCCACCCGGTGCTCGCACCGGGGAGGGGGGTCAGGATAGAGTCAGTCGGAGGCAGTCTAACGCAGGTTGTGCGGGTATTGGGGCGACCGTCCGTCGGCTTCCAGGATCACGATGAACTCGGCCGGGACACGATTCGCACCTCGCCGATACGTTCGACCTCACGGACGCCCCTGTCGCCAGAGACCAGGTAGTCGGCGTTGCCCAAAATAGCATGGGCGAACAAGTAGTCGTCCTTGCGGTCATGTCCGACTGGCGGCAGGGGTGGGTTGAGCTCGGAGACCATCCGGAGCTCTTGAATGAGATCGTTCGTTTCAGATCGGGATATCATGTTCGCGAGGTATGGTTTCGTTTGCGTCTTCTCGATCACCTCGGCAATCACGCGTTCGGTGAGCAGTAGGACGAATGTACTGTTGAAAGCCGCAGCAATAACC
>JAUIGA010000090.1 GCA_030430125.1 Chloroflexia bacterium
CGAGGAACCCGTCGACGCCCGATCGCTGGTCACGCTGTACAACAACTTCACCCAGGTTGTGGCCAATCCGGACTCCGGCATCTCCTCGATCGAGGATCTCGCCGGCAAGACGGTGTCGACCGGGTCGCCCGGCAGCGGCACCGAGGTGATCGCCCTGCGGCTGCTCGAGGTGGCCGGAATCACCACCGACGATTTCCAGCAGGAGCAGCTTGGCGCCTCCGAGTCGGCCGGCGCGTTCAAGGATGGCAAGATCGACGCATTCTTCTGGTCGGGTGGCCTGCCCACGTCGGCGATCACCGATCTCGGCGCAACCCCGAATGTCAGCTACCAGATTCTCGATACCGCCGACTACATCAGTGGCATGCAGGAGCAGTTCGGCGAGTTCTACTCGGTGGACACGATTCCGGCTGACACCTATCCGGGTCAGAGCGAGGCCATCGACACGATCGTGGTGCCGAACGTTCTGGTCGTGCATGCCGACATGGACGAACAACTCGCCTACGACATCGTGCGCATCATGTTCGAGCATCAGGATCAGTTGATCCAGGTGCACTCCGTCGCGGGGTTCCTCTCGCTCGACACAGCGATGTCGTCGCAGGCGCTGCCCTACCATCCGGGCGCGATGCGCTACTACGAGGAGCAGGGTGCGGGTGCAGCGGGGGCGACGCCGGAGGCCAGTCCGACCGGGTGAGCCGCAACCGTGAGTCGATCCCGATCTCGCCGTGACGCGCGATGCTGAGGTGGTACTCGCAATGGCCAGCGGTGGGAACACTGGTGGCCATTGCCGTTGCCGGGGTCCTGCTCCAGCCGGTCGCCGTCCTCCGGGCGACGACCGCGGAGGGGCAGCAGCTTGCGTGCCGCCGAGTAGCCACAGGCGACACGATCACCCTGGCATTCGACCATTCAATGTACGGCGGCGAGGTGCGAGAACGATACCGCGTGTCGGGCACCGAGCTCGTTCGGATCGGCTTCGAGACCGATACAGCCGCCGCCGCCGAGTATTACGCCTTCCACGGGGCGATCGAGCGCACACCTGATGGCTTTGCGGTGCCCGTCGGCCCGATGCAAACCGAGGCGCTGGTGATCCGCGTGGATCAGATCGGCCGCCATCGGCTGCTGGTCGGGTCGGATGCGATCTCCCTCGCGGATCATGTGAGGCGGTCCGCGGCGGTCACAGTGTCAACACGACAAGTGCCGCTGCTGCTGCGGCTGGCCGATTCGAACGCGGGGTGCGGTCCAAGTCAGGCGGCCGCCTCGATCGCCAACGGCCGTGGACTGGCCGCATGGACGAACGCGAACTGACGGCCACCGACAACACCGGGGGACATGATCGAAATGACGGACGGACGAAACCATACGGCGGAGATCGACCTCCGAACGGACCTGGTGGCGGACGATACCCGCGCCGAAGTGCCGGACGTCAACATCGACGACTACGAGGCGGAGAGTCCCACGCGGACACTCCGCGGGCCGATCATGGTGCTTGCCGGCGCGATCGCAATCGGTCTGTCGGTCTACGCGCTCTACGCCACCCGCACGACGATCCCCGCCCAGCAATACCGCACCGTGTTTCTCGCGGTGGCGCTGGTGTTGACGTTCCTGCTGTATCCGGCGAGACGACGGGACGCCGCGACGGTGCCGGTGCTCGACGTGCTCATGACCGCCGTCGCCGTCGCGGTGCTGGGCTACCCGTTGACTGGCGACAGTATGGCGCTGACGCTGCTCCTTGCGGCCGCGGTACCGGCGATATTCATCGTGCTGCCGGGACTCGCCACCGGTAATCGATCCGGCTGGCGCGCGTTGCTGGTACTCGTCCCCGACGGGACGCTGGTGGTGCTGTCACTGGTTGCCGCGCTCTACCCGCTCACCGACTTCGACAACTTCGTCTATCGCGCCGCCCGCCCGACCGACACCGACGTCCTGATGGGCGTTCTGCTGATCCTGCTGGTCATCGAGGCAACCCGACGCACCGTCGGGTGGATCCTGCCAGCAGTCGCGGTAGCGCTGATCGCCTACGGCCGCTTCGGCGACATGCTCAGTGGCGAATGGGGTCACCGGGGCTACGATGTCGACCGCATGGTCGGCACGCTCTACATCTCGCTGGAGGGGATCTACGGTGTGCCGCTGGACGTCGCGGCGACCTACATCATCCTCTTCACCATCTACGGCGCGGTTCTCGAATACTCTGGCGCCGGCAAGTTCTTCCTCGATTTCTCGTTCGCGGCTACCGGCCGGCGGGCCTCCGGCGCGGGTCGCACCACCACCATCGCGGGTTTCCTGCTGGGCACCGTTTCCGGCAGCGGCGTCGCCACCACGGTCACGCTCGGCTCGGTCGCCTGGCCGATGCTGCGCAAGGCCGGGTACGACAAGGAGTCGGCCGGCGCGGTGCTCTCGGCCGGCGGGATCGGCGCGATCCTCTCCCCGCCGACCCTCGGCGCAGCCGCCTTCCTGATCGCCGAGTTCCTCCAGATTTCCTATCTGGAGGTGATCAAGATGGCGACGATCCCGACCATCCTCTACTACCTCTGTATCTTCCTGATGATCGAGCTGGACGCGCGCAAGATGGGCACAAAAGCGGTCATCATCGAAACGCTGCCGCTGAAGACGTTGACGTTGCGCTACTGGTATCACTTCACATCGCTGGTCGCGATAGTCGTGCTGATGATCATGGGATTCACCCCAATCACCGCCGTCTTCTATGCCATCGTGCTGGCGTTCCTGCTCAGCTTCCTGCGCCGCGACACGGCAATGACGCCGCGCCGGACCGCGGATGCGTTGCGCTCCGGCTCGGTCGGCACCCTCTCGGTGGCGGCCACCTGCGCGACCGCGGGCATCATCGTGGGCATCATGGTGCTGACCGGGCTCGGGTTGAAGATGTCCGACCTTATCGTCGATCTCGCCGGTGGCCAGCTCTTCCTCACCGTGCTGTTCACGGGTGTCGCCGTCTGGATCCTGGGGCTGGCAGTGCCAGTGACGGCCTCCTACATCATCGCGGCGGCGATCACCGCGCCGGCCCTGACCTCGCTCGGTGTGCCGGCCGTGGCCGCGCACATGTTCATCTTTTACTACGCGGTGCTTTCGGAGGTCTCGCCGCCGACCGCCCTGTCTCCGTTCGCGGCGGCGGCAATCACGGGCGGCAACCCGTTCAAGACCATGATGGTGACCTGGAAATACACGCTGCCCGCATTCATCGTCCCGTTCATGTTCACGTTGAACATCGACGACGGTACGTACCTGCTGGCGATCGGCGACCTGGGGCCTGTCATCCTCGCGACCACGACCGCCTGCCTCGCGATCGTGGCACTGGTGGCCGGTGTGGGTGGCTGGATCGTCCAGAGGGCGAACCTGGCCGAGCGCGCGATCCTGATCGCCTCGGCGGGGCTGTTGCTCTACACCGGGCCGATCCAGGATGCTGTCGGGTTGGCGCTGCTGGCCACCGGAATCGGGCTGCACTGGCTGCGCGTACGCGGGCAGGGAAGCGGTCCCGCCGGCGAGGCATCCGTCCCGGTGACATAGCGCCGCGACGAGTCTCGCCAGCCCGGACCATGTTCCGTTGCCGCGACCCTACCCGCGCGGGGCATACATGATGACGCCAACGCCGATCAGCGCGATAACACCGCCCAGCAAGTCGAACCGGTCCGGGCGGACACCATCGACCCACCAGCCCCACAACAACGACAGCGCGACGAACACCCCGCCATAGGCGGCATACACCCTGCCGAAGTGGGCATCCTCCGGCTGCAGCGTCGGCAGGATGCCGTAGAGGAACAACACCAGCCCGCCGATGACACCGATCCAGACCGCGCGTCCATCCCGCAGCCACAACCAGACGAGGTAGCCCCCACCGATCTCGCAAAGGCCGGCGAGGGCAAAGAGCAGCACAGAGCGAAGAATCACCGCATCCATGCTGAAACCATACCAGAGCGCCGGAGATCAGGAATGCGTTGCGGTCGGGAAGTTCTCGGCCACGAACCGCTTGATCTCACTGGACCCGCTGAGGCGCAGCCACAGTGCAGTGCCATGCGGCGCGAACTCAAGCTCGAAGGTAAAGAACGGGCAACAGGCTCGCTCGGAGGCGATGAACGCCATGAATCGATCCGGCCACGCGCCGGTCGCCGGAAAGCGATATGCGTATCCGTCCGCCAACTCGGCAACCTCCAGGGCGCCCGGAAACAGCTCATCCTGCAGCTCCACCGCACGTCGCGCCTGATCCCCCTCGCTCAGGAGGCAGGCGATCTCGCCACGATCCATCGTCCCGCTGGTCAACATCTGAGTCTCCTTGCCGGTACCTGAACAACGTCGACCATCACCGAACAGCGATAGCCTGACAACGAGGCTACCGGTTCAAGCGAGCTTGAAGTCATTGGAGAGCGTCGGTGCTGACCATCGGCGACGTGGCCCGGCAAGCGGGCCTGCGGCCATCGGCGATCCGGTATTACGAACGCGTCGGGCTGCTCCCCGAACCACACCGGGTTGGCGGGCAGCGCCGCTACGATCGAGACGTGTTTACCCGCATCGCTGTCATACGCATGGCGCAGGAGGCGGGCTTCACTCTTGAGGAGATTCGCACGCTTGTTTCCGGATTCCCCGAGGCAACCCCCGCCGGCGACCGCTGGCGAGCGCTGGCACGGCGCAAGCTCCCCGAGGTCGACGCGATGATCCTGCGCCTGATGACCATGCGACGCGTACTCGAGGAGAGCCTGATGTGCGATTGCCTGACGCTCGATGCGTGTGGGGTACTGGGGTGGAGCAGTGCCGGCACCGCATCAACGCAGGCCAAGACCGACCTGGGCTGAACACCGCCTGTACCCGCGGTTGGGATGACACGCAGGTGCCGCCCTGCGACAGAGCATGTGTGGTCTTGCGGCACCTGGGTCAATGCCGAACCCCGATCCTGAGATCAGGATCGGGGTTCCGTGCGACCTGGCACGCAGGGTCGAGCCAACAGGGGGTGCCCTTCCGTGCTCAGACCGTGTCGACGCGCGGGAGGATGTGGCGACCGGTTCCGCGAGCATTGGCCGCCGTCCCGGCGACGCGGGTTCCCGCGCCGACCAGGGCGTCGCCCAGCCATTGCCGGATGATGGATATCCGGCCTGGCTGCATCCGCGCCGTGGCGGCCAGCCCTCGCTCATGCTCAGCCTCGCGTCGTTCGGCCGCGCGATGCAGCTCGGCCCCTGCAAGTCCATATGCATGAAACGCTTCGCTTGCGGATCGGTAGGTGGTCGTCATGGTTGCCCTCCTGTCGGCTGCATCGACACCCGCGTGTCACACATACATGATGCCAACCCGACCGGAGCGGCGCATCGTAGGAACCGCGTAATCGCCGGCATGTGGGCCTTGCGTATCGGTACGTAAGGTCAGGCGGCGGGCGCGGGACGTATGCCCAGCTGATGCGCCCGGGCGATCGCCTCCGCGCGAGACTCGACGCCCAACCGATCGTAGATGCGCGTCAGGTGTGTGGTCACGGTCCGTTCGCTGATGAACAGCGCGTCGGCGATGGCGGCGTTCGACCTGCCCGATGCCAGCAGCTGCAGTATCTCCCGCTGGCGCTCGGTCAACCCCACGTCGTCGGGTGGGTTGGCGACGTCGTTGACTTCCGGATTCGAGCGCATCCGTGAGACATCCAGCGCCAGTTCGATCGCCGCCGGGGTCGACATCGCCCTGCCGAAGCCGCTCTCCCGTTGCAGCAGGTCTGCATCGACGCTCCCGTTGAGATCCTGCATGGCGATTTCGACGGCCCTGCGAACCTCGTCGAGCCGTGACAACCCGGACGCATCGAGCTTCGCCAGCGCCGCGCCCAGCAGTTGGCCAGCGTCGTCGGGTCTCTCGCGAGCCGCGGCGAGCCGGGCAGCGTCCAGCAATCGTTCGGCCAGGACGACCGGGTTCCGGTGGGGAGGATCGACATGGATGGCGATGCTGTCTTCCAGCAACGCACCCGCCTCGTCCAGATCGCGCCGCCGCAACACAATCTGGACCAACGACCCCTGAACCAGGCGCGCGGCGTCCGGCCGATGTTCCCGGATGGCGGGCAGCGCTTCTCGAATGATCGATTCCGCCCGGTCGAACTCGCCAGCCTCCAATAATTGTTCGGCAATCTGCGTCATGTACAAGCCTCCGCCGAGATCATCACCGAGTTCCTTGACGATCTCGATCGCCTCGCGCTGGAGCCGCTCTCCCTCGCCGGGCTGTCCGAGCTTCCAACGCATCACGCCGAGGGAGTTCGTCGCGTTTGCCACCAGCCGGATGTCGCCGGTTTGCCTACCCAACGCGATCGCCCTTCGGGTGATCGATATCGCCTCGTCCAGGTTCTCGGTAAGCCCGATGATGGCGCCGGCCTTGAACAGGAACGTAGCCTGTACTTCGGGCGACGCGAGATCGGCGATGGGAAGCGCTTTCCGTGCCCAGGTTCGAAGCTCTGCATACATCCCGAGCTCCATCCAGAACGACATCAGGCCGCTGGCAAGCCGCACGATAGCGTCTGGTTCGCCACGTTCAACAAGCCAGGCAATCGCAAGGCTCAGGTTTGCGCTGTCCGGCTCGTAGCGTACGGTCCAGTAACGCAGCTCCGGTGTGCCGGTCCGCCAGTCGGCATCGGGCTTGTCGATCACCAGGTGGGCGAACCACAGCGCGTGCGCCTCGGCAAGCTCGTCACGCTCGGCACGGTCCACCACCAGCTCGGCGGCGAAGCCGTGGATCGTGTTGAGCATGCGGATGCGGGGGCCGGTGGCAGGCCGATCGCTGACGCGCACCAGGCTGTGATCGATCAGCGATGTGAGGAACTCCTCGGTGCGGTCGCCAAGCGCGCCATCCGCGTTGCAGACCGGCTCGACGGCGTCCCATGGCGCGCCGTTGCGGAAGATCGCCAACCGGCGGAAAAGCGCCTGCTCGTCGACATCGAGCAGGTCGTACGACCATTCGAGCGTCGCGCGCAAGGTCTGATGACGCTCGGGGGCATCGCGGGGTCCGCCGACCAGCACCGAGAGCCGCTCGACGAGCCGATCACGCAGTGCCGCGGGCGACAGGAAGCGGGCGCGGGCGGCGGCCAGCTCGATTGCCAGCGGCAATCCGTCGAGTTGCCGGCAGATATCGTCGATCGCGCGCAGGTCGTCGGCTTCGAGCGGCAGGTCGGGACGCATCGCGCTGGCGCGGGCAACGAACAACTCCGATGCCGGTGCCAGCGCTCCATCCAGCGTGTCGTCAGTGGACAGAGGCTCGACCGGAAAGACGACCTCGGCGGCGAGGCGCAGCATGACCCGGCTGGTGACCAGCACCTTCAAGTGGGGACAGTGCGCGAGGACATCCGCAAGCGGTGCAAGATGGTCGGCGATTTGCTCGGCGTTATCGAGAATGAGCAGTAGTCGGCGGGTCGCGAGCGCATCGACGATGAGCTCACTTGCCGAAACCGACTCGACCAGGGTGATGCCGAGCGCGCGTGCAATACCGGGGAAGACGGCGTCGCCCTCGGAGACGCTGGCGAGCTGCACCAGCACGACATCGCCCACCGTCTCGCGGTCGATCGTGCGGGCAAGCTCGAGCGCGAGCCGGGTCTTGCCGACCCCGCCAGGCCCGATGAGCGTGATCAGGCGCGCCTCCGGACGGGAGATCAGCGCCGTGAGCTCCGCCAGTGCGAGGTCGCGCCCGACGATCGGGGTCGCCGGGATGGGGATCGTGGACCGGTCGGTTGCGAAGGATGCCATGAACGCCTCAACACGCGAGGGTGGAAAGCAGGGCCCGTCTGCAACCAGTATATGCCGCGTGCCGCTGGCCGAAGCGACACCGAGGGTACGAACCTGTGCCGACCGGGATCCTATCGCGAATCCGAGCGAACCCAGCTTGCACTATCCAACGCCGGCACGGTGATCCCCCGGTCGCCTGACACAGCCAGCAGCTCCGTTGCAGTCACTTCACCGTCCCGCGACCAGGTGACCGCGACGCAGGAGCCATTGGATGACACGCCGATACCGCCTGGCCATGCATCGCTTTCGCCGGATGGTGGGAACGTCACCGTTGTGCCGGTGTCGAGGTGGTGTATGTCGACCCCCGCCTCGCGCGGGACCACGAGGGTCGAGCTGTCGGCGGAGAGCGTCGCCAACGCGGCGTCATCGCGATTCAACGAAAGCACGATCTCGCCGGTGTCCATGTCGAGGATCCTGACAGTCGCCTCGAGGTCATCAAGTGCCACATACTGGTTGATTGCGCTGGCAACGACCGGCACGGTGCCGGTGAACAACCGCCCGAGCGTGCCATCGAGGTCCCGCATGTCTCCGGTGTTCACATTCAGCCAGATCGAGTCTACGCCTGCTGAATACTGCCTGGGCGCCAGCAACAGCTTCGCGCGATCCGGTGACGCGCCGAAGATCCGCTGAGCCTCATCGAAGACGAAGAATGCCTCGCCGGCAGCCCCAGGCGTGGCGACCTGCGGGCGCACCGCGACCCGCTCCAGTCTTTCGCCCTCTGTGTGGTACAGCACGGTCCCGTCGGCACTGAACACGAGGCTGTTGCTGTACGTGGCGTCGACCGGGCGCTCGCTGATCATCTCGCCGGTGGCGACGTCGACGACGGTGAGGATGCGAACGCCGCCCCGATCGGACGGCGCCAGCCAGGCCATCGTTTCGCCATCCGGCGACATCGCCATCGCGCCGCTGCTGACCGACAACGGATCGACGATGCGGATGTCGTCGAGATCGTCGTCAATGAGCAGCGCGCCGCGGGTGACCACCAGCTCCGGCAGGTTGCTGGAGACCGGGGTGGCGACGGTAGCCGGTGGAGCCGCGGGATTGCGAACCCTGGTTCCGACCAGCACAACCGTGCCGTCGTCGCTGGTCGCGCCCGGATACACTGCCGGTCTCCAGGGTCTCGTCGGATCGACCTGAAAAAGCTCGGCAAGGTCGATGGTGTCAAACGAGCGCAGGTCCGCCACCTGCCAGTGGGCGAACGTCGTGTCCGACGCCCAGAATACGAACGGCCCGTCAATGACCGCGAGGTCGTAATACCGATCGATGACCAGCGTCTCGCCGGTGACGAGGTTGGCGAACGTCGCCGTTTCACCTTCGACGCCCGGGGTCCATGTTGTGGCCAGCACCACGTTCGGCACACCGGTCGGCCGCAGCGAACTCACCTCGCCAACCTCGATCCGGCGCAGCACCTCGCCACCTCGCTCGACCGTGATTGCACCGTTGGCATACCATGCCACCGCGAACGCGAGCTCCGCGAAATCGCCCGGTTCTACCGGTTCTGCCGGCACGAGCAGGAGCGTATCACTCGTCGCGCAACTAGCGGCGGGAGATGCCGCCACTGCCGGCTCCGGGGCGAACGGCAGCACCGACGCGGTCGCGACAGCGCCGGGCACGCGCTCGACCTCCGGTGTCCGCAACACCGCCCCGATCGTCGCGGCGGCGATCAGCACCAGCACGGCCGCCGAAACGAGGCTGGCCACACGCCACGCGCCCACGGCAAGACCCGACGTACCACCGATCGCAGGCGACGCGACGAAGCCTGGCTGGTTCGGCATCCGACTCGCGTCCGCTCGCGATGGATTGGCGCTGAAGATCCGTTTCCGGATCGCGTCGCGCCGGTGAGGTTCCAACGGCGTTTCCACGGGTGGCGCCCCGAAATACCGGCCCAGCCAGGTGGCCGTCCCGGCGAGCTCGTCGTCGGCTGGCTGATCCCTATCGGCGGGATCGTCGAGCCAACGGTCGAATTCGTCTTCGCGCGAGGTCATGACGCGGCTCCGTTTTCCGGCTCGCCGACCGAGGATCTGATATGCGCGAGGCGATCCCTGAGGCGAGCATAGGCGCGATGCTGAGCTACCCGCACCGCACCATGGGTCATTCCGAGCACCTGGGCGATCTCGACACCGGTCCAACCCTGCAGGCGCAGCACCACAATCTCGCGCTGCGGCGAACCCAACTCCCGGATCGCGTCCTCGATCCGCTGGCGATCGTCGGGAGGCAGCGCCTGGGCCGGATCCGCGCCAGATGCGGCCCGGACCTGCGCCAGCGCATCGGGATCGAGCGGCACGACACCACTTCGCTCGCGGACCGTGTCGACCACGACATTGCGCGTGATAGTCATGAGCCAGCGCCCGAACGAGGCGTCGTTGCCGGGGGTGAACCGATCGAGCGACGCATACGCCCGCGAAAAGGCGATTGCCGTTGCATCGGCGGCCAGATCGGCATCGCGCAAGCGTCCCACGGCAAACCGAAACACGCGATCCACGTGCCGCTCGTACAGACCCGCGAAGGCATCCCGGTCAAGCAGGGCAGCCTCCACCAGCGCAAGGTCGGACGGCTCGCGTCGCGGCGATATGCGCCTGTCTGCAGTCATCGCAACCTGCCCAGCATCCCCATCGGTGTCATGTCTGGAGAACGGAGAT
>JAUIGA010000091.1 GCA_030430125.1 Chloroflexia bacterium
CGTATCCTCAAAGACATATGACGTCGTCTGATACAGGGGCATGCTGCGGGACCCGGTGGTCGGATCCGGGCGCTGCCCAGCGTGGACGGCGAGCGTGTCGAACCCAAAGACGCGGTCGTCTTCGGTAGTGCTTTCCCTCGGGGCAGTCTCTTCGCGTTCGTCCGGGCCGTGTGGGTGGGTGTGGTGCGTGCTCATGGGCCGCCTCGTGCGCGCCGGTACAGCGCGGTTCTCGTCAGATTCTGCCGTTGAGGGGCATGATAGCGCAGGAGCGTTGCTGTGTGGTCAACCTCGGTGGGGTTTCTCAACCAGGAATCGGACCCGAGATCTGGTTGTGGCGGATTCAAAACAGGGAACGCCGACCCGTCGTTTCCGTATCCGGCACTGCTGCTGACGCGGCCCCGACGCTCGACTGGCACTCTCCCGTATGGTCCGCCCCCAATTGAATCAGCTGGGCTTCGAATGTGGATTCATCTCATTCGCAGCGAACAACCAGAAGCTTGTCCACCCCTGAAGCCGCACCCCACACCTCACCGGGGCGGCCATGGAGCTGACGGATGTTCGACCCGGGATCGGGAAGCGGGAGGGCGGTGAACGTATCGGTATCCGGATCGAAGCGGACGAGCGTATTGCCGCCAAAGTCGGAGAGCCATACGTCGTCCCGATCGTCGACATAGACCGCATAGGCTTGCGGCGACGCTCCCGGCAGACGCCATTCCTGCCAGGAATCCGTGGCTGGATCGTAGCGTCCGACCTGGCCGGCGTTCCACTCGCTGGTCCAGATCACACCCTGCGAGTCTGACCATGCTCGTCGTGTGCCCTGGTTCGGCGTCGGCGGGTTGAGCTCGAACGCCCGGAAACCGTCGCCGTCGACTTCGATCCGACCGAGGTAGTTTCCGGCGAGTGAGGCGAAGTAAACGGTCCCGGCCGGGGTGACGGTGATCCCATACGGTCCTGGCCCGCGCGGTGCGTCGATGACATCGGCGGGGTCGCCCGGTTCATGTTTGCCTGGATCGACGCGGCCAATGACTCCCCCCTGACCGGTGAACCAGACCACGCCATCTGAATCGATCGCTGCGGTGTTGAGATTTGCATTTGCGAATGGCACAGGATACCGCACCTGCGCGTAGGTCTCGCTTTCCACCCGGACCATCGCGTTGAGACCGCCATCGGTCACCCATGCTGCTCCATCCATCCCGACGATCACTCCATGCGGAGCTGATCCCGACCCGAGCGGAATTGTCTCGATGCCGCCGGTCTCCGGGTCGAGGAGGCCAAGCGCTTCAGCCCGCTGCGCGGTATACCAGATGCGTTGGTCGAAGACGGCCGGGGCGACATCGTGGGGCCGCTCTCCGTCAGGCACCGGAAAGGTCTCGATGGTCAGGCAGTTCTCGGGAGGGGTGGTCGCGTCGACAGACTGCCTGGCGTCGACAGTCGATCGGGACAGGATTCCAAAACCCGTCGCTGAGGCGAGTCCTCTCACAATTGCCTGCCGGCGGTTCAATGGGTTCATGGTTACCTCCTGGTCATGCAAGCCAGTTCTCTGTCTGATCGGGGACCGACATGGCGGAAAACCTGGCAGATGAGTCGTGCCTGGCGACGGACGATAGTGAATACGGGCGGCCCAGGCGTGGATTGGGTAGGTGTTCAGCGGTCGTCTCGCCAGCCTACGTCGCGACCACTGGGGAGGAGGTGCAGGGTGGGTCGTTCTCGTCGCCAACGTTCGACCGAAAGAGACGCACACCCGCTGTCTGTCGGGCGATTTGCAAAGCTCCGAGCTGCAAATGGTGGAGGAGGGGCAGACCGATTTGGCAGGTCCATAGGCGCGAGCTGAAGAATGCGGGTACCCCAGGCAGGACTCGAACCTGCGACCTATCGCTTAGAAGGCGAGTGCTCTGTCCACTGAGCTACTGGGGCGCGGTGAGCCACCATACTGTCGAGGTGGATGCTGGTTTCCACCACGGCGCGGCGCGACCCTCGATAGTGTACCAGCCGCAACGTCGCCCGATTCGCGCAGGACATCCTTGAGCGCAGATACCACTTTCGCGTCAGATTCGGACCGCGAGGTCGGTCACCGAGCCGACGTCACATGAACCTGCCCTGGAAACTACACAGTGGGTTCGAGCCCGCCTGGCTTCAACCCGTGGCTGCGTCTTCCTCGGCGGTCGGCGCACGCCGAGCTGCCTTGGCCTGCGCTCGCAGCTCATCCACGAACGACGCCATGTGTCCGGATAGCTGCTCGCCCACCGCATTGAATGTCAGCATCGTCACCTTGCGCTTGCCGACGTTCGAGACTGCGAGGATATCGCCATTTACCCGCGGCAAGGCACCCTCCGGGCCACCGAGGATGAATAGCTGATTGGGACGGCCGGATGGCAAGACCCGATATCCTCGCGCACCAAACCACTTGTCGGCGGTCGCGAATACCTCCGACATTGGCGCACGGCTGACCGCTTTCGTCTTGAACGCTGTTCGCGCCATTTCCGCGTTCATCGCCGCTCGTGGGTCGGATCGGTTCATGCCGGCACCTAACTGAATTCGTGTGAGTCGCCAGGTTCCAGGACAACCACGCGAGTCGCCGTCTCCGATTCTACTCGCGCCTGGAACTGTTCCGGATCCTGCTGGATTGGCGGGAACGTATTGAAATGGCACGGAATGACCGTACCGGGCCGCAACATGGTGATGGCTCGAAGGGCATCGTTCGGACCCATGGTGTAGTGATCGCCGATGGGCAGGAGAGCGACATCGAGCTGCTCCTCGCCGATGAGCTGCATGTCCAGGAAGAGGGCGGTGTCACCGGCGGCGTATACAGCCTTGCCACCAAACCGAATGACGAAGCCGGCCGGCACACCTGGCGCGGCGAGCGATCCGTCGTTCAGGCGGTAGGAGGAGGTGTGCCACGCGATGGTAAACTTCGCGGTTCCGCCCGGAAACGCCACGGTACCACCGTGATTGGCACCCACCGCATTGGTCACGCCCTGATCGCCAAGCCAGTTCGCCAGCTCATGCGTGGCGATCACGGTCGCGCCGGTGCGTTTCGCGATGGCGATGGTGTCGCCGACGTGATCGTTGTGCGCGTGGGTGAGCAGAATGGTCTGTGGGTTGAGGGTGGCGGGATCTGTCGTGGCTACCGGGTTGCCGGTCAGGAAGGGGTCCAGCAGCACCGTGTGCTCGCCATCGTCCAGTTGGAACGCCGAGTGGCCGAGCCAGGTGACCTTCATGCGAAATCCTTTCAATGTGTCGTAACAATTCTCGCGGAATTGCCGCAACTTCGATGCCTTCGTCAAGTTTGGGCCTCAAAGACGGTCTCGCCGTGGAGTATCGTGCGCTGAATCCGGATGTCAGGCAGCGCTTCCGGGCCGGAGGCGGTGGGATCGTCGGAGAGAATCACGAGGTCCGCGAGCTTGCCCGGCTCGATCGTGCCCTTGATGTGTCCTTCGAACGAACCGTATGCACCACCTGCGGTGTAGGCGCGAAGCGCGGACTCGATGGTGATCGCTTGCCCTGGCGCCATGTCGTCGCTGTCAAGGGTCTTGCGAGTTGTCGCGGCGTATAGATTCACCATTGAGTCACACGGGGTCACCGGGACATCCGAGCTGAGGCTGAAGGGGATGCCGTCCTGCTGAAACGCGTTGAGCGGGTAGGCGAGGGTCAACTGGCGCTCGGTGAAGTTCCGCAGGTACGAGTCGCCGAGATAGTGCACGAAGGTCGGCTGTGGAGCGGCGAACACGCCGAGATCGCGCAGGCGGTTCAGGATGTCCGGCGTGCACATGCCGCAGTGCTCGATGCGCGCGCGGTGGTCGGTCGGCGAATCTGCTCCCAGTGCGTGCTCGTACGCATCGAGGATCATGGTGATCGCTCGGTCTCCGATCGCATGTGCCGCGAGCTGGAATCCCGCCGCGTGCGCCGCTGCAAATCGTTCGTTCAACTCCGCTTGTTCGTAATACGTGATTCCGTAGTTGTCGGGCTGGTCCACATAGTGGTCGAACATCCCCGCGGTGCGGCCACCGCCACTGCCATCCTGGAAGAGCTTTGCCGGTCCGATTCGGAGCCACTCGTCGCCGAAGCCGGTCTGGATACCGAGCGAGCGCAGGGTGTCGAGTTGCTCGTCAATCAGGTGCATGGTGTAAACGCGGAAGGGAAGGTCGCCGGTGTGAGCGAGGCTCTGATAGGCGGCGAGCTGGTCGGAACGTGTGATCGACGCGTCCGCGGCGCTGGTGATGCCCTGGCTGAGGAAGACGTCGCCCGCCGCCTGGATGTGCTGGCGCATCTCGGCCGCTGTCGGCGCGGGAATGACCCGCTGTACCAGCTTGAGAGCCGTTTCCCTGAGCAAGCCGGTGGCCCGGCCATGGGTGTCTCGGTCGATCTGGCCACCCTGGGGGTCAGGAGTGGTGTCGGTGATGCCCGCCAAGCGAAGTGCAGCGGTGTTGGCGACTCCGAGGTGACCGCAGGTCCGGACAAGCAGCATCGGGCGGTCGGCGGAAACCGAATCGAGCTCGTCCCGGGTTGGGTGCCGCTGGATGTCCAGGCGGGTATCGTCGTACCCGCGTCCGGCCAGCCAGCTGTCGGACTGGTCCTCGACGTGCCTGGAGCGGAAGGCGGCGAGGATCTCGTCGAGCCGTGAGACGGCGCGAGGCGACGCATCAACCTGCGAGAGGCTTGCACCGAACGGGATCGGGTGGGTGTGATTGTCGTTGAAGGCAGGGAGCAGGGCGGATTCACCGAGATCCACAGTCTCGGTGGATGGCGGCGCGATGGCGCGCACCGCTTCGAGCGTGTCCGCTGCCCGGATCAGGTGCCCGCTGACCAATACCGCCTCAACGCGAGGCTGCGCGGGGTTGCTGGTGAGGATTGAGCCGCCGGTGTAGATGGTCGATTTCACGAATCTGCTCCATGCGTGTTGCGGACGCCTGTCGGAAACCTGAGCGCTACGATGCGTCGTTGGCGCGGTCCCAAATCACCTTCCCATCGGCTATTGTGACGTCTGCCTTCGCGCTGGTGATGGTGTCGGGCTCCATGGCACGGAGATCCTGATCGAAGATCGTGACGTCACCGACCATGCCCGGAACCAGCCGGCCACGACGCTGCTCCGCGAACGATGCGTAGGCCGCATTGACGGTGTAGGCGCGAATCGCTTCCTCGACGGATATCCGCTCCTCCAACCAGGCATCTACCCCCTGACGATCCTTGCGGGTTACCATCGTCTGGATGCCAATCAAAGGATCCACGGGCACGACCGGAGCGTCGCTGCTGGCGGCGGCGACAATTCCGCGATCGGCATAGGTCTTCATGGCGTAGGCGAATCGGTATCGGTCCCTGCCGAGATTCTGTTCGTAGGCAGGGCGGGTGTAGTGCAGAAAGCTGGTGCCGGGGATCGGCACGACGCCAAGTCGAGCGATGCGGTCGATGGTTTCCAGGTCGACGATCGAGCAGTGTTCGATACGGTGCCGTGTGCCTGGGCGGGGATTCGCCTCTTGGGCTTCTTCATAGGCGTCGAGCACCAGATCGATGGCAGCGTCGCCGATCGCGTGGATACCGAGCTGGAAGCCGGCATCGTGCGCACGTCGCACGTCGGCCTTGAGCGCAGCCGGTTCCATCATCCAGAGCCCGATATTGTCTGGCTCTCCCTCATAGGAGCGTCGCATGCGGGCAGTGCGGCCACCGATCGAGCCGTCGCTGAACAGCTTGGCGGGACCGATGCGGAGCCAGTCGTCTCCGAATCCGGTACTTATGCCGAGATTGATCAGGTCATCGAGCGTGTCCTCGATGATCATCATCAGGTAGGAGCGCACCGGCAGCGAGCCATCCCGCCACACGCGCTGATAGGCTCGCAACTCGGTGTTGGTGCGGATTCCGGCCTCGCCGACCGCGACGACGCCGTGCTCGACGAACGCCCGCCCGCCCGCGATGATCGCAGCTGCGATCTCCTCTTCGGAAGGCTCGGAGCGAAGGTCGTCCACCAGGGCGATCGCGTGCTCCCGAAGCACGCCGGTCGGTTCGCCGTGTGCGTCTCGATCAATGGTGCCGCCATCCGGGTCCGGCGTGTTGCGATCGATGCCCGCCAACTGCAGCGCCCGAGAGTTGACTGCCATGATGTGGTGGCAGCTGCGCCAGACGGCCACCGGGTGATCCGGCGCGGCGAGGTCCAGATCGTGTCGATTTGGGTGGCGTTGCTCCACCAGGGATGCCTGGTCGTAGCCCTGCCCGATGATCCAGTCGCCGGCGACCGTGGATCTTGCCCGGTCCGAGATGCGCTGGCGCAGTTCCTCGATTGACCCAACCCCCGGCGCGGAGACGTCCACCTCCAACAGCGCGAAACCGGTCATGAACGTATGCGCGTGCGCGTCATAGAGCCCCGGCACCGCCAGGCGGCCATTCAGGTGGATCGTTTCCGCATTCGCGGGCATGCAGCGCCGAACGTCGGATTCGTTGCCGATGGCGACCACCATGCCCTGATCGATCCCGACGGCCTGGACTTCCGGCTGATCTTCTGACATGGTCAGGATCGGTCCGCCGTGAATGATCAGTCCGGGTTGCATGTATTCCTCCGTATCAAGTGGTTGGCGACGCGAGTACGTGCCGTGCGATGTCCGACGCATTGGCGATCCAGACATCCCCCGCGCCGATCGCCTCGTCCAGGAAGCGCTGGATCGTCTCGACGAGTCCGGGAGTACCGGCAATCTGCGCCGTCACCAGGATCGTCATCAGCTCTCCGCGCGAGCGCACCGACGCGAGACTGAGCGACCAGGCTTCGAGAAGCGCGCTGGGTGGCGACGCGTTGGCTGTCGACCACCAGGTAACGTCGTGCCACCATGGGCTGTAGGGGATGACGACGCGCCCCTTCGCCGTGCGCTGTGGGTATGGAGAGCCGGTGCCGTCGATGAACCAGTAGTCATGTTTCTCGAGGGTGATCGTTGCAAGTCCACCAAGCATGACGATTCCTGCCGGCGGGGCACCGAGTCGTTCGTTGCACCGTGCCTGGGCGCCAGACAGGTCCGCGGGCATCTCGACGATGTGCGCGGCAGGATCCACTCGAAGCTCGCGGGGAACGCGAAAGCGGTCGTCGGCACCCGGATCAACAATCGCCGTGGGATGAATATCGAGGTCGGCAAGCATGTGCAGCAGCCGATCCGCGCCCGCCTCGTTGGCAAGCGGTGACGATGCAAGCCACGGCGACTCGGCGGGGTCGAGATCGACCAGCACGGCCAGTGCCGCCCGGTGGTTCGCCGGCCAGTGATCCGGTTTCAGCAACTTGCGAGTTGGATGTGGCATCGTACAGCTCCCTGGAACTATCGGAACGACGTGTATCCGCTAGGGAAATGCCGTGTCCAGCGCCTGCCGGAGATCGTCGAGAATGTCGTCTGGCGATTCGATACCCACCGACAGGCGTACCAGGTTGTCGGCGATGCCGACCTCGGCCCGCTCTTCCGGCGTGAGCGCTCGATGCGAGGCCATCGCCGGGTACAGCATCAGCGAGTAGACATCGCCCAGCGTCGTCGCTGGGAGGATCATCTGCAACGCGTCCATCAGGGCATAGATCTCTGGTTGCCCGGCCTTCGCGACCTCGAACGAGACGATCGCACCGCGCAGGGCACTGCGAAACTGGTTCCCTGGGTTGAACGTGACGTCCGGATAGATCACCCGGGAAATGCGAGGGTCGCGTTCGAGTTCACTTACGATCGCTGCGGCCGAGGTGCATTGCCTGGTGTACCGAAGTGGCAGCGTCTTGATTCCGCGGAGCGACAACCATGCGTCCATCGGCGAAGCGATCGCGCCGAGCATCCGGGACTGCTCGCGAAGCGCAGCGGCGGTTTCCGACCCGGCGGCGATGACCCCGCCCATGATGTCACCGTGCCCCGCTATGTACTTCGTGGAGGAGTGAATCGTCATGTCCGCCCCGAGGGTGATCGGATTGACAAGGAGCGGTGTGGCGAACGTGTTGTCGATCAACACACGGGTCGCCGTGGGTTTGGCGAGGGCGACGAGGCGCGGAATGTCGGCAACCCGAAGCAGCGGATTCGAAACTGTCTCGGCGAGGATCGCGGTCGGACGATGCGCCTGTATCGCAGCCTCAACCTGATCGAGATCCGTGATGTCGACGAATACGGGGCGCACGCCGAGCTTGTGGAAGTGGTCACGCAGGACCGAAAAGCTTGCGCCGTAAATATCTCGCGACGCGAGGATCGTGTCGCCGGACGACACGACGAGCGCGATTGCCGCGTAGATTGCCGCCATGCCAGAGGAGAATGCGACCGCGTCATCGGCACCTTCCATCTGCGCTACGGCCGTCTCGAATGCACCGGTCGTCGGGTTGCCATAGCGACCGTAGGTGAAACCCGCTTCATCGTTGCCGATGACCTTGTCGAGCGTGGTCGATGTTGCGTGATGAAAGGCCGAAGCCATGAAAATCGGTGTCGTTGTGGGTTCGCCGACGGGCTGCCGCACGCCTTCCCCGGCATGGACGGCCAGGGATTCGATCGACCATGAAGCACCGGCTGAGCTTCTGCGAGACAATTGCCAACCCCTTCGATGAACGCCAGAATGAACCGGCTCACGACATTCCTCGACATTGTCGCAGGATAGTGCGCCGGATGAAAGCGCCACGAAGGAGATACCGTACGATGACCTCGTCACCGCAGCATTGGCTCGCCGACGGTCCGGAATTTCGATCGGATCGCTATTACCGGTACGACGACATGACCGCCCTGCTGCACGGGTGGTCGGAGTTGCATGCCGACCTGTGCCAGGTAAGCAGCGCCGGCAAGACCTGGCAGGGCCGCGACATTTGGGTCGTCACCCTGACAAATCGGGAAACCGGCCCGGACACGGAGAAGCCGGCGACGTTCGTCGATGCGAACATCCACGCCGGAGAGGTCACCGGGTCGGCGACGGTGCTCTGGCTGATCGACCATCTGTTGGCGAACTACGGCAGCGATGCCGATATCACCCGCATGCTGGATACATCGGTCCTCTACGCGATTCCCCGCATCAATTGCGATGGGTCCGAGGCGTACCTCACCTCTGCCGAGTTCATGCGGTCGTCTCTGCGCCCGTATCCGTTCGAAGAGCAGCAGGATGGGCTCTACCAGCGCGATATGGACGGCGATGGATGGGTCACGACGATGCGGATCAAGGATTCAAACGGACCGTGGAAGGTGTCCACCCGGGATCCACGACTGATGGTGCCGCGCGCACCCGATGAGTTCGGCGGCGACTACTACTTCGTGATGCCGGAGGGCGAAATCAAGAACTGGGACGGCGGCGAGGTTCGTGTCGCGCGGTCCCTGCTGGGGCTTGATCACAATCGCAACTTCCCATTCGAATGGGCTCCGGAGGAGACGCAACCCGGTGCCGGGCCGTACCCACTCTCCGAGCCGGAGACGCGGGCTGTTGCCGATTTCATGCTGGCGCACCCCAACATTTGCGCCAGCCAGCACTTCCACACCTTCTCGGCGGCAATCCTGCGGCCGTCGTCCCAGATGACCGACGACGACATGCCGAAGTTCGACGTGCACATCTACAAGGCGCTCGGCAAGCTGATGAGCGACGACACCGGGTATCCGTGTATCTCCATCTTCCAGGACTTCGCCTACGACAAGAAGAAGGCGATCAAGGGCTCGGTGCTTGATTGGGTGTATCAGACGTTCGGCGCGTACGCGTACTCGACCGAGCTCTGGAGCCTCTGGGGACAGGCCGGCATCGAGCCGAGCGACCTCATCTCGTACATGCGGGACCGGCCCGAGGACGATGATGTGGCGATGCTCAAGGTGCTTGACGAGCGGGCGGACGGACATGGGTATCAGGATTGGCGTGAATTCGAGCATCCGCAGCTCGGGCCCGTCGAGATCGGCGGATTCGAGTTCAAGTTCTCGTTGCAAAATCCGCCGGGGCCGATGCTGGAAGATGTCGCCAGCCGCAACGGTCGCTCGGTCATGCGATTGATGGCTATCTGCCCCAGGATCGTGTTTGCCGACAAGCGCGCGGAGCGCATCAGCGATGGGGTGTACCAGGTTTCCGCCAATGTGCAGAATGCGGGATTCCTGCCGACATGGCTGAGCGAGTACGGGAAGAAGGCTTCGCAGATTCGGCCGCTCAAGATCACGCTGTGCGGCACCGAGGGGATCACGGTCGTG
>JAUIGA010000092.1 GCA_030430125.1 Chloroflexia bacterium
CGGTCGCCGCTGCCCGCGCATACCGGCGCATTCGACATCTCCGCCGCCCGCGAAGTGCTCGGGTGGGAGCCACTTCATTCGTGGCGCGACGAAGAATAGCTACTGACGGCGATGTGCCGGCCTACGCCCCCGCAGCGACCGTGCTGAATGCGTATCGCTCGTACTGATGCTCGTGCGGCGGCCCAACGGCAACCCACATCTCGCCCTCCGTGGGGCGAGCGATCAGCGAGGCAAACGTCATCGCGTCGTGCGTTGGGTTGTCGTCAGGCTGGCGGCTGAGACAATCCGGGTAGCAGGTGCGATCGCGCAGGATCGCCTGCATCGTTTCCGGGTTCAGTTGTCCGTGCCGGTCCTCAAGCAGCCTGCGCATGGTCGCCGAACGCGTTCGGGTGTTCGGCAGGTACGCATCCTTCGCCCGTTCCTCGTGCAACATGTCTGGGTGCTCGAAGTGATTGGCGTGCGCGAGGAGATCGTTCTCCGGATCGATGCGCCCGGTCGCCGCCGGCGTGGTCTCCAGGTCGGCGGCGGTGCCGTGCCGATCCATCAGCATCAGGTTGCGCGAGGACGCACGATGCAGCCCATCGATCGTCCGGATCGCATCGTCGACCGATTCGCATGTGAGCGCAAGCCGTGAGAACAGGTACCGTGGGAACCCAACGCGCCAACCCTCGCACGTGAGGTAGTTCGCGAACGCGCCCATGCCCTTGTCATTGATCCCGAGGTAGCTGACCTGTCCCGCCGGGGTGAGCATCAGCACCGATGGCATATCGTCGAAGACATACTCGACCACCACGCCAAGCTGGGCATAGAAAGGGGGCAGGTCGGCATTCTGGCCGATCATGGCAATGCCGTCGCTGGTGGCGGCTGGCAGCACCGCGTACGAGGTGCACTCGTCACCCGGCTCCTCCGCGATCGCATCGGCCGGCACCACGCCGAGCTCCGCGCGCAGCTGCAGCAACCAGGCTTCCTCGATCGAGATGCGCGCGCCAGCGGCAATCCCGCGGATCTCCTCGTCGAAGAACGGCGCCACCTCCTGCACCCACGGCTGGAACCGATGCGCGTTGCGCAACGCATCCTCCCGTCGAATACCCTGCTTCTCTTCCAGCCGGCTGCTGGCCAACTCCAGATGGAGATGAATGCGATCGATACAGGCTTCGCCGAATTGCCGTCCGATCTCGTAATGGGTTCCTTCGAATCGATAGTGGGGGAAGATGTCAGGTACGACGCTCATGGAAGCTCGATGCCTTTCAGGGAGGTTGCGCCGGGTCGTGCCACGGCGAAGTCCACAACGACCATTGACGCTAGCAGGTTCCTGAGACCCGGTCAACTGCGCAAGCGTAGCGATGCCCCGTTCCAAACTCATACGGAATCGGGACAAACGTTCATCCGGGACTGCCCCGGACGCTTTCTCGATGTGTCGAATTCTGGTACCGTCCCGGTGTTCGATGGCCCGGTGACGCACGACGCACCCGAGCCCCCCTGTTCCTGGAGGTACTGTGTGACGACGACTCCCGCCTGGCGACAAAACACAGACGCCCTATACGGGCTGGGCAGGACGACAATGTTCGCCTGCCAATATGACCAGCGGTTCTCCTATTGTCTCTACGTGCCGCTCAGTCACCACGACCAGATCGACCGCACCTATCCCCTCGCGGTTGTCGTGCACGGCACCGGCAGGACCGCGATGCAATACCGCGACGCCTTCGCCGACTTTGCCGAAACACATCAGTGCATCGTCCTCGCACCACTATTTCCCGCCGGAATTCCCGAGCCGGGCAACCTGAGCAACTACAAGTTCATCGCCTGCGGGGACATCCGGTTCGACCACATCCTGCTCGCGATGGTCGACGAAATCGCCAAGACCTACCGCGTCAGGTCGGACCGGTTCCTGCTTCACGGCTTCTCGGGCGGTGGCCACTTTGCCCATCGTTTCTTCTATCTGCACCCGGACCGCTGCCTCGGCGTCTCGATCGGCGCGCCGGGCGTCGTCACGCTTCTGGACTATGACCATGATTTCTGGGTGGGCATTCGCAATCTGGAAGCAGAGTTCGGTATCGTCCCCGATGTCGACGAGATGCGCCGGGTGCCGGTCCAGATGATCGTCGGAGGTAACGACACCGAGACCTGGGAAATCACGATCGAACCGGGCAGTTGGCTCTGGATGGACGGCGCGGCGACTGCCGACGGGAATCGTCAGGACCGAATGCTGGCGCTCAAGGCGAGCTTCGAGCGCGAGGGTATCACGGTCCAGCACGTGGTCGTGCCGGGAATCGGACATGAGGGCTTCAGGCTCGTCGCGCCAGTTCAGGAATTCTTCGCGTCGATCCTGGACCGGCAATAGCACAAGGAATCCAGCCCGCCATTCCCATCGATCGGACCCTTTGCTAGCATGTGTCAACCGACCGATCCGCCACATCTACACCGGGAAATGCCGCCGTGAAGATCACCGATGTCCGATTTCGCCAGGTTTCCGGGTCGCTCCCCCACGCCGATGGCGAGTTCTGGGAAGAGCGACTCATCCAACCGCTCGATGTCTATCCCGAGTATCGACAGCGCGGACGCGGCGAGATGCAGCGAGTCAACGACGGTCATCTCGCTGTCAGTGCAATCTTCATCGAGATCGAGACCGACGAAGGCGTCACCGGGCTCGGCGGTCCCATCAATCTCGATATTGCCTGGATCGCACACCGCCAGTTTCGCCCCTTTCTCATTGGCGAGAACCCCCTCGCGGTCGAACGACTGTGGGATCTCATGTACCGGTCGGCCGTTCACGGACGCAAGGGAGAAGCGATGTTCGCAATCAGCGCCCTCGACGGGGCGCTGTGGGATCTCAAGGGCAAGGCACTGGGTGTCCCCGTGCACGTACTGCTCGGCGGTCCCGTGCGCACGGAAATCCCTGCCTACGCCAGCGCACTGGGCTATTCCCTGGAACCCGAGAAAGCACACAAAGTCGCGAGAGAGCTCGCTGAAGCGGGATTTCGGGCAACGAAGTGGTTCCCGCGCATGGGACCAGTCGATGGCAAGGCGGGCATGCGGAAGAACCTGGAGCTTGCCGAGACCCTGCGCGACGCCGTTGGTCCGGACGTCGACATCATGCTCGACGCCTGGATGAGCTGGAATGTCCCCTACACTCTGAAAATGGCCGATCTTCTTGAGGAAGTCGCACCCCGCTGGATCGAAGAGCCGGTCCTGCCCGATATGATTCCGCAGTACGCGGAGATTCGCGCACAGTCGCCCGTCCCCACCGCTGGGGGCGAGCATGAGTACACCAGATGGGGCATGGCGCAGCTTCTCGAAGCGGGTGCTGTCGATGTGCTGCAGCCGGACACGTACTGGGCGGGCGGTGTCACCGAGCTCCAGAAGATCTACGCGCTGGCGTCGGTCTACGACATCCCGGTTATCCCGCACGGGCACTCAGTGCCGACCAACGTACAGCTGATGGCGAGCCAGCCAGTCTTGATGGCGCCGATCCTCGAGTACCTCGTGAAGTGGAACGAAGTCCACCAGTTCTTCCTCAAGGACAAGGTGAAGCCGGTCAACGGCTGCATTACCGTCCCGAACCGCCCAGGGATGGGGATGGAGCTCGATCCGGCGGTCATCGAAGGTGATTGCTACCTGTCGTTCACGATTTCGTGACCGAGTTCGAGAACTCAACCGGCGATCTCCTCGCATTCGCGTGGGTCGCCGGTTGGGTCAGTTCGAATCGATGCGCGTTCCTGCCGGCCGTGCCTATGCGGTCACGAACAATCCAACCGTCTGGGCCGGATCGATGCCCTCCAGCGCCTCGCGGAAGATGCGGTAGTAGGCAACTTCTTCCCGTGATCGGAGGGCCGGGTCGACCGTGATTCGTTCCCGGGCAAACGCATCGTCGGTCACCGTCGCGGCCATCACATCCCGCAGGACCGATGCTGCGCCAGAACCGTCGCCAAACTGCGCTTTCTTCCGCCAGAGCAGGTGCTCAGGCAGCCACCCCGCGAACGCCTTCCGCAGCAACCACTTTTCCGGTCTGTCATCGTCGACGCTCTTCCATGCTGCCGGCAGCGACATGCCCAGCTCGATCATGTCAAGCTCGAGAAACGGCACCCGAGCCTCGAGACCGTGCGCCATGGTGACGCGGTCGCCGCGCTGAAGATTGAGATTGTGCAGCCCTTCGATACTGCGCACCAGCTCGTCGTGCAGCGCTTCTTCAGTCTGGCAGGCATGCAGGTACTCGTATCCGGCGAAGATCTCGTCCGCCCCCTCGCCAGTCAACACGACCTTGACGTGTTCGGCGGCGAATGCAGCCAGCAAGTAGTTGGCAACAGCGCTGCGAACCAGCGATGGATCGTAGCTCTCGATGACCCGCACGACGTCGGGGACTGCGCGCAATGCGTCGGCCGAGGTGTAGATGCGTTCGTGGTGCTCGCTGCCGATGTGCTCGGCAACTTCTCTCGCGGCAAGAAGGTCCGGCGAGTCAGCCAACCCAACCGCGAACGTCTTCAGGGACTGTCCTCGTCTCCGGTACCAGCGAGCGGCGATGGCAGCCACCAGGCTGGAGTCGAGTCCGCCCGAGAGAAACACGCCGACCGGCACATCGCCCATCATCTGTCGCTCGACCGTAGAGACCAGTTGCGCGCGCACTCGGTCCAGAACGCGGTCCGGTACTTCCGTGTTGTCCGCCGAACGGCTATCGAGCCCATCCGCCATGTCCTGCCGGGGCGCAACTGGCGTCGCGAACGCAACCAGCCCGTCCTCCGGCGTCCAATAGTGCCCTGGTGGAAAGACCTCGACCGCAGGCCGCCATGGCGCATCGAACGCCCCCATCTCGGACGCGAACCGAACCTGATCCCCGCGACGAGCCCAGTAGAGTGGTTTGATGCCGACCGGATCACGCGCGGCGACGAAGCGACCGTCCTTTCCGGCAATGACGAAGGCAAACATCCCCAGCAGCTCACTGAACGCCGCGGGGCCTCGCTGATCAAACAGGTGAAGGGCAACCTCGTTGTCGGAACCGGTCAGGAACTCGACATTTGGCAAGGACTGCCGAACAGCTTCATGGTTGTATATCTCGCCATTGCCCACCATGTAGATGTTGCCGCATGTCGTCGTCAGCGGCTGCCTGCCGCCTTCGAGATCAACGATTGCGAGCCGGCGGTGACCAAGCCAATTGCCAGCGACCGCGACACTGCCTTCGTCGTCGGGTCCGCGATGGGCGAGGCGATCGAGCATCCGGGAACCGACAGTCTCTTCAACGCCGCCATATACAGCGGCTATGCCACACATAGGGAAAAACACGTCCTTTCGGGACAACCGTGATCGCCGGTCGCATTCGGCGACGCCGCGGAGCGATCAACGGACACATTATTCTACTACCTCTGCCAGGCGGGTACCGTGCACGCGCGACGCCCATGCCCCTTCCGAGGAATGAGGCTTGCGGAGGCGATCAGCGATCGTGGCGACTGCTACTGCAGGTTGGCTGCGTGATCCGCGTTCGTGAGCGTGACGGTGGCGACCACAGGCCGATGGTCGGACCCGATGGCCTTGCCGACTGATGCCGACTCCGTCTGCCAATGCTCCGACACCCAGATATAGTCGATCCGGATGAACGGCGTCACGGGCAGTAACCCCAACGCCCAATCGACCTCCCCGATAGCTGGAAGTCTTGCGGGATAGGTGAAACCTGGTCCAACCCCTTCGGCCCCAAATGTGTCAATGAGGCCCAGCCCCTCCAACTCGGCGTAGCCACTATGTAGCGGCGTGATGTTGAAGTCACCGAGCAGGACAAGGGGCCCCTCGACGCCAGAAGCAATCTCCAATATTCCCTCGAACTGCTCGGTGGCGCCGGGTCTCGTCTCAAGCCCCGACCGGCTCAACCGAGGTGGTTGCGGATGGACGTTCATCACGGTGATCGGCTCGCCGTCCAGGTCGAGGGTCGCGATTAGGTCAGGCCGGCCCTGGCTGAGCTCCAGCCACTCCACACTGGCAATCGGGAACCGGCTGAGCAGGGCCATGCCCGGGATGCCGAGCCCGCGTATCTCCCGATGCGGGTAGATGTCGTCCAGGTCACGGTTCAGTGCCACCTCGGTCTCCGACGTGACCTCTTGCAGGGCGACAATATCGGCGTCGACGCGGCGCAGGTAGGCAACAAGCCGTTCCGGCGACACCAGCCCGTTCGCGACATTGAAGGTCATGACGGTAACGCTGGATGGATCCGACTGCGCCGCGTTAGCCTGACTTGAACCAGCCGGAGCGAGGACCGTTGCCACCGCCAGGGAGAGAATCGCAATCCACCGGAGAGGGATTTGAAGGGGCATCGCGCGGTGATCCTTGCCGGTTGCAGTGACTAGTCGCCCGGTGGTGGGTCCACCCTGTCCATCAGCGTGACCGCTTCTTCCTCGAGGATGCCGCGAACGACGAGCGGAGCGCCATCGCCCGCGCGTGCAACAAGCTTCTCGGTAAGGATCAGCGCGCGGTCGGGGTTTGCGGGTGCCGCGTAGTATAACTCGCCGATCCGTGTGGCGATGATCGCTGTCGTGCACATGGGGCAGGGCTGGCCGCTGGCATAGATGCGGTACCCATCAAGCGACAGAACATGCTGCTCCTGGCAATAGTCGCGGATCACCTTCAGCTCGGCATGGGATGTCGGGTCGAAGTCGGTGTTCGCCTGGTTGTGCCCCAACGCCGCGACGTTGCCAGACTGATCCACCAGCACCGCGCCAAACGGTGCGTTGCCTTCCTTCGCGGCAACGCCAGCCTCGTCGATCGCCATCCGCATGAACCGCTCGTGTTCGGACTGTGTCATCAATGCCCAATCTCCTGTGATACAAGCGGCGACGGTCGATCAAAGGTGCTGGCGATCGAAACGCGCCGACCGTGCGCGGCCGAATCCAGCGTGCCGTGCATGATATCAACGACATGCGCCGCCATGTCTCCCGAGGCTCGGTGGGAGCTGCCGGCCCGCAGCGACTCCGCCAGGTCGCTGACACCCAACCCACGACAGTTTTCGGTCTGCCCGAAACGCAACGGCACCGGTTCCCACGTGTCGGCACCAACTCGCAGCAACTCAACCGGCCCGTCAAACGTGTTCGGGTCCGGGAGTCGCATGGAGCCTGTGGTGCCATAGAGGATCAGTGAGCTCCCGCAGGTGTCATGCACGTCGAAGGACGTGATCAAGCTGCCGACAGGCCCAGACGCGAACTCGAGCGAAGTGACGACATGCGTGGGCGTGTCCACCGTAATCGTTTCCCCTGTACGAGGGCCGCTGCCTATCGTCCGCTCGCCGTAGCTGGTCGACGCCGTACCGGAAACCCGCGCCACCGGTCCCAGAAGCGAGAGCAGCGCTGTGAGGTAGTACGGCCCCATGTCGAACAACGGTCCTCCGCCCGGCTGGTAGTAGAAGTCGGGATTCGGGTGCCACCGCTCGTGTCCGGGTGTCAGCATCGCACCGGTCGCGGCGACCGGAGTGCCGATGGCACCGTCGTCGAGCAGCGACCGCGCGGTTTGAAGACCGCCACCGAGGAACGTATCCGGCGCCGCACCGACCCGAACACCACGCTGGCGGGCAAGATCGAGCATCCGGTGCGCATCGGCCTGGGTCACCGCGAGCGGCTTCTCGTTGTAAATCGCCTTGCCCGCTTCAATCGCTTGCAGGCCAACGTGACCATGCGCCGCCGGAACCGTGAGGTTCACGACGATCTCGATGTCAGGATGCTCCAGGAGCTCCTCAACCGTCATCGCGCGGACGCTGAACCGGTCCGCCTGTGCCCGTGCACGATCGGGAACAAGGTCAGCAACGCCGAGCACCTGGACATTGTCGAATCGATCGCAGAGGTTCTCCAGATAGATTGATGAGATGTAACCGGCGCCGATGACACCAACGCCGACGGAATCCGAGCGCGTCATACGGTCACCGATCCGACGGCAGCGCCGCCGGACGTTGCATGGTGGATGCCAGCTCCACCGTCTTGCCGGTCTCCGCCGCCTCGAGCATCGACACCATGATGTCCACGACGTGGGCCGCCATCTCGCCACTTGCGCGTGGTGGCACCTCGTCCCCTCGAAGCGCACGGGCCATGTCGCTCACACCGATTCCTCGGCTGTTCTCTGTATGCCCATGCGTCAGTGGCAACTCTTCCGTTTCCCGGCTGTGCTCCTGCACCAGGACTACCGGTCCACCAAACGTATTCGGATCCGGCAGGTGGAGGGTCCCTTCTGATCCGTAGATCGTCAGGACCGTGCCGCGTTCACGTGTCTCCCAGACATCGAACGATGCCTGCAGCGACCCAATCGTCCCGCTCGCAAACTGAAGTGACGAGGCGAAGTGTGTCGGGGTATTGACTGGTATCGTATCGCCGGTTCGTGGCCCCTTGGCGGTGACGGTTCGCTCCGCGAAACTCGCGCGCGCGAATCCACTCACCGCGCGAACCGGACCGAGCATGCTCGCAAGAGCAGTCAGGTAATACGGCCCGATGTCGAACAGCGGCCCCGCGCCGGGTTGAAAGAAGAAGTACGGATCGGGGTGCCACATCTCCATGCCCGGGCCCAGGAACTGGGCGTTGACGGCTACGGGCTCGCCAATGCGGCCATCGTCCAGCGCCTTTCGCGCTGTCTGAAGGCCGCCACCCAGGAAGGTATCCGGCGCCCCACCGACGAGGACGCTGTTGCGCGCCGCAAGCTCGACGAGGTCGCTGGCATCATCCCGAGATATTGACAACGGCTTCTCGTTGTAGACCGATTTTCCTGCCTTGAGGACACGTGTGGCAACGTCGTGGTGCGCCGCGGGAATAGTGAGGTTGACGACGATCTCGATGTCGGGGTGGGCGATCAACGCGTCGATGCCCAGGGCTTCGATGCCAAATTCGTCGGCCCGGGCCTGCGCTCGCTCGGGAATGAGGTCGGCGATGCCGACGGCACGGATGTTATCGAAGCTACCGGTAGCGTTCTTCAGGTAGATCTCCGAGATCACTCCGGCACCGATGATACCGATTCCTACCGGCTTGCTGTTCGCCATGTTGCCCAGTCCCTTGCCATCCAATGATCGAAACGACGTTGCAATGTTTGCGGGGTACAGTCGCACGCGGTTTAGGATGCCCGAGAGAAGGGAGACGTGCAAGGAGATCAGCGAGTCGTCCGATATGGCCGACCGCATGGAATCCGGCACGGCACCCGTGGCAGCGGGGAGCTTGCCCCACACGGCAATCGCCGCACCTGGCAGCCGCGATCTGCTCGGCGGCGTCGGGGAAGGTCGTGCCAGGCGCTCTGCCTCGATTCTCGTCTTCCGGCTTTGCGGGACTGGTGGTTCGTCAAGATGCCAGGCGACATGGCCCGGTCCAGACCTGATCGATATCGAACCAAGGGAGACCAATATTGAGCGCAGCGTAGTGCCGCCGCCGACACCCTGCTCAGGCGCACCACGGCACACGGCCCCGTCGAGATCGGCGACCGGTCACAACGCGCAATGTGTGGCGGAACATCCGGAGCAGTGGGGGCATGATCTACCACTCCGGATGCCGCCTGACGTCGGGACTGGAGACTGTCGGGCGGTCTGAAAGCCCACCCCCTGACCCGTGCATCCAGCCTAGCGAGAAATCCCCGGTGGGGGTATGTCACAAACATGCCATACTCCTGACAAACCACCGCCCAATGTGCATAATGAATAGAATGTGGGTGCACATCTATTGCGATCAATTGTTGTCCGGGCGGCTCCTTGTCACCTGTTGTGGAGGCAGTATCGACTCCGCAGACGCAAGAATCGCACCCGTGGCTGCGGAGGAGCACGATGGCACCGGGTCGCCGATCGCCATTTGGCGAGCTGATCGAGCACCATCTCACCAGGCTCAAGCTCACGCAGGCGGAGCTGGCCGAACGTAGCGACAGGATCGCCCAACGGGTTCAGGTGGATCAAGGTGTGAGTCCCAGGACCGTTGCCCGATACATGGCGTTCCACACGCGTGCCGGTACATGGAAGACGCCATGGCCCCGATATGTCCGCTGGCTCGCGGAAGCGCTCGAGCTGCAACCCGGCTCACCTGACTACGACAGGTTTCTCGCCGCCGCCGACGAAATGGATTGGTCACCCAGCCAGCCCTTGCTGGTCGACCGATCGTCGCGAGTCGCAACC
>JAUIGA010000093.1 GCA_030430125.1 Chloroflexia bacterium
GGAGCCTGTCGAGTTGTCGGTCACCGCCCCGGATGGCGGCGCGGTCCAGGCATGGTTGCTGCCACCGCACGGTCTCCAGCCCGACGCCCAGGTCAAATACCCGTTGATCGTCCAGATCCATGGTGGTCCCCATGCCATGTACGGCCGCGCCATGTTCCACGAGATGCAGGTGATGGCGGGTCGCGGCTATGGTGTCCTGTTCTGTAATCCGCGCGGATCGTCGGGATACGGCGAGGTGTTCACCGGCATCACCCGAGGGTGCTGGGGTGAGAGCGACATGCCCGACGTGATCGCGGCAGTCGATGCGGCCCTGGAATTACCCTGGATCGACCCGGATCGTCTCGGCATAACCGGTGGATCGTATGGCGGCTATCTGACCAACTGGATCGTCGGTCATGACACCAGGTTCAAGGCGGCCGTGACCCAGCGCTGTGTCTCCAATTTCCACTCGTTCGTCGGCACCAGCGATATCGGGTTCGACTTCGGGGTGGTCGAGTCTGGCGGTACACCCTGGGCGAACAGCGAGAAATTGTTGAAACACTCCCCAATCAGCTATGTCGACCGCATCACGACCCCGCTATTGATCATCCACAGCGAGCAGGATCTTCGGTGCCCAATTGAGCAGGCCGAACAGATGCACACGGCGCTCAAGTACCTGGACCGGGAAGTCGCATTCGTGCGCATTCCCGGCGAATCCCATGAACTCTCCCGTTCCGGCACACCGAGCCGGAGGATCGCCAGGTTGCGGCACCTGATCGGTTGGTTCGACGGCCACCTTTAGTCGACGTGCATTGGCAACGGCAACTGTTGCTCGAGATGGTCCGGGACACCGGTGGGCATTCACCAACATCGCCGATGGCGAGGTAATCACATGCGCGACAGCATGAGACAGCTCCACGAACTTGTTCGAGCCACCTCTGGCGAGGCACCGCTCGCCGATCGACTGCAGCGCGTGTCCGAGCTCATTCGTTCGGCGATGGCCATGGATGCCTGCACCCTCTTCCTGCGGGACGAAGCCACCAACGTCCTCGCGCTGCGGGCCGCGTCCGGCATGGACCCATCGACCGTCGGCGCAGTCACCCTGCAGATTGGTCGTGGCATCGTGGGTCGGGCCGCCCTGCGTCGAGAGACGATCTCGGCGGCCAACGCTCCGGATCACGAGGACTATCTCAATCATCCAGGGCTGACCGATGATCGATTCAAGTCTCAGCTTTCGGTGCCGCTCCTCGCGGAGGAACAGCAACGACTGGTCGGTGTCGTCAGCGTGCACACGCTGGAGTACAGGGAGTTCGAGCACGACGTCATCGAGTTCCTGGAGATCGTCGCCGGTATCCTCGCGGTCACGATCGACAGTTCTCGGCAGTCCGCCAGGACAGACGATCAGCTGCAGCAGAAGGTTGTCGAGCTGGCTACGCTCCAGCGCGTTTCGCGGGTCATCGCATCCAGTCTCGATCTCACTGAGGTGCTGAAGCAGATCACGGAACAGGCCGTACAGCTGATCCATGCCGAGGCCGCGGCGATCTTCAGGTTCACCCCCGATGCCACCGTGACATCCGAGCCACGGCCGACGGTCGAGTACCGGGTCGGGGTCATTCGCAGTCACGAGGATGAATCGGCGCGCGATGCCATCGTCCGCGATGTGCTCACCAGTGGGGTCGCTCGCACTCGGGATATCGCCTATCAGGATGGGCTAAGCAGTGTCTTCTGCCTGCCCCTGAACACAGCGCGAGAAACCGTCGGCGCGCTCTGTTTTCGACTCAAGCGAGGCACGCGCCTCGAAGAGGAGAAGCTCGGGCTGCTCCAGGCCTTTGGGGATGCCGCCGCATTGGCAATCGACAATGCGCAGCTCTACCAGGAAGCGATGGCGAACATCCAGACGAAGTCGGCGCTGGTCCAGGAGATGCATCACCGGGTGCGCAACAACCTGCAGACGGTCGCCGCGCTCCTGTCACTCCAGCTCCGGTCCGAACCGGATGCCCCCTGGACCTTCGAGCTCGGCGAGGCCGTCAGCCGCATTCAGGCGATCGCTGGCGTCCATGACCTCATGAGCGACGAATCGCGTCTGGCCGGCACCACCATCGATGTCCTGGCCCGCATGGTCGCGGAGGAAGCGCACAGCACGCTCACGCCGCCGGGCCTCTCGGTCGACTACGAGATCGTCCCGTCCAACCTCCGCGTGCCATCAAAACAGGCGACGATCATCGCCCTGCTCATCAACGAGCTGACCGCCAACGCGATTCACCATGGATTCCGGAACCGAACCCACGGCAAGGTTCGCATCAGCGCATGGGAGAATGACGGCGTTGCCGTCATCGAGGTGGCCAACGACGGCGTCCGAATACCGCGGGATTTCAGCCCCTCCGAGAGCACCGGGCTTGGCATGCGCATCACCCACCGCCTCGTGGAGTCCGATCTGCGCGGCGAATTTACCATCCGCCCCACCCGGGAAGGCACCCTGGCGACGATCAGGTTCCCGATCAGCGGTTTGATCGACGAGGATCAGCTCTTGCCCGTCGACTGATGGGGCGCATCGCCGCGCGTAAATGCCCAGTCACCCCGCTCGGCCGCGTGTTGACCTCCGTATGCCCGGTCGAGAAGTTGGGCTATGTGGATCACATCCGCCTCGACGCCATTGCGACGCAGTGATGTCCGAAGTTGCATGTGGCAGCCTGGGTTTGCCGTCACCACGGTGGAGACACCGGTGTCCCGGACCGACTCGGCCTTGCGATCGCCGAGTCCGTCGGCCATGTCCCTGCGGATGATGTTGTAGATACCCGCGCTTCCGCAACAGAGCGACGACTCGCGCATCTCGGTGAGGGTCAGGCCGGGAATCGCTTCCAGAATCGTCCGTGGCTGTCTGGAAATTCGCTGGGCGTGAGCCAGGTGACACGGCTCCTGGAACGTCACGTCGAGTGACACGTCGCCACCGGGTTGCACAAGATCGCCGGTACCGAGCAGCTCGCTCACATCGACGACTCGATCGGAAAATGCCTTCGCGCGAATGCGATAGCTCGCATCGTCCTTCAGCAGGTGATCGTACTCCTTCAGGGCAGCGCCGCAGCCGGCGGCGGTCACGACGATCTTCCCCTCGCCTGCCGATTCGAAGGCGTCGATGTTGATCCGCGCCAGCCGGCGCGCCTCGTCCATCATGCCAGCATGGACGAACAGCGCCCCGCAACATTGTTGGCGCGCAGGCACATTGGTGGCGTAGCCGTTGTGCGCCAGCGATCTGCCCGCCGCACGATTGACATCGGAAAAGACGGTGCTCATCACGCAGCCGTTGAACAGATGGGCGCGATTGGTCGCGGCGTCCGGCTCCCACGATTCCTCGCCGGAAATCAACGCGGGCTCACGCACCGGCGGCACCATCGCTTCGAGGGTTTCGAGGCGGAGCAGGCGCAGGATGCCTGATTTCCGCAACAGGCCGGGCAGCGGGGAACGCTGGTACAGCTTCAACCCACTGACCATCGCCCGCATGCGGCGAACGTCGTCGAATGGGAACCGCAAGGCAACCCGTCGTGCCACGCGCTGCCACGCAGGACGTGGCCGATGCTGTTCCAGCTGGGATCTCGCTGCCTCGACGAGTGGTCCATACTGCACGCCCGATGGGCAGACCGCTTCGCAGGCTCGACAGTTCAGGCACTGGTACATCTGCTCATCGAACGCGTCGTCCAGCAGGTCGAGTCGTCCGTCCGCGACGGCTCGCATCATCCACAATCGCCCCCGCGGAGACGATGCTTCGCTGCCCGTCAGGCGATAGGTCGGGCATGTGGGAAGACACATGCCACAGTGCACGCAATCGCGAAGGAGCTTGTCGTCAGGCACATCGTGGCCCGAATATCCGCGCAACGCCCGCTCCGCTTCGGCGACCGTCTGTTCGATGGCACTCGCCTCCGTTGCCATGGTCAAACTCTCCAACGCTATCGCGAACGCACCACCGGTTCGTTCCAGAGCCGTCCCCGATTCAGGACATCCTTCGGGTCGAATGTCGACTTGAGCGATTGCATCACCGACAGCGCGCCTGGCGCGATCCTCCAGACCGATCCATCCGCCCTCCACGCCACTGGAGCCTGACTGATCACAAACCTGCCGATGCGATCGAGGCCGTATTGATCCCACAGACTCAGCCAGGATGCCAGAGACAGCGCCCCGGATGAAAACGCTATCCTGATAGACCCGACACCGGGCGTCATGTGGATCGATACCGGCTCCACGCCATCCAGCGTCTGCCGCACGGCAATCAACAACTCTTGCACCTGCGACGGGGCACAACCGATCTCGATGGCGACAAGGTCGGGTTCGCCAGCGGCCAGGGTGTCCTCTCGTTCCTGCCACCACGCTGCCGACGCATCCGGACTGTCGATGACGGTTGACCATGGCAGCGCGACATTGGCCTGCAGCTCACGGGCAAGTTCCCTGGTGGGACCCTCCCGGCCTGACAGCCGGATCATCGCTGCGGATTCCCCGGTCAGGGAACCATCCGCGACCGCCGCCGCAATCGCGCTCCGGGCTACGGTAAGCCGCAGAACCTGCTCCGCCAGGTCGATCGTGTCGCCCGGTTCGATCGCGAGGCTCATCTCGTACTCGTGGGCGGGTACCACCTTCAGGTTGACGGAGGTGATCACACCCAGCGCTCCCCACGACCCGTGAAACAGGCGAGGTATTTCAAACCCACTGACATTCTTCACAACCATTCCGCCGGCCTTGGCCGCGAGCCCGTCGCCACGGACATAGGCCATGCCGAGCATGAGGTCCTTGAGCGTGCCATCTCGGAGCCGGCGAGGTCCTGCATAACCGGTCGCGACTACGCCCCCTACCGTCGCAACAGCGGGCATTGGCACATCAACAGGGATGGTCTGCCCTTCCGCGCGCAGGGCACGCTCCAGATCCACCCACCGCGTGCCGGCACGGACCGATACCGTCAGGTCGGCTGGCTGGTACTCGAGAATGCCCGACAGGCCGGTCAAATCCATCGCGACCGGAATCCTGTCCACCGGTGTGAGACCGGACATCGCCGTGCTGCCACCCATCGGCAGGATCCACTCGACGGCTGCATTCGCCTCGCCGACGATATCCGCGACGTCCGTCTCCGATCCCGGCCGGGCGACACGATCCGGAACCACGCCATCGATTGATTCAACGCGCTTCATGCTCCGGGTGCTCCTCACATCGGATGGATGCCATGCTTCTGCGCCATCGCCTGATTGTGCAGCGCCCGAACCTCTCCGCATACATACCCCTTGGGCAGGACTTTCTCCGGATTCAACAATCCCCGTGGATCGAATGCGTCCTTGACGCCCGCCATTGCGACCAGATCGTCCCGGGTGAACACAAGCTCCATGTAACCACGCTTCTCCGAACCGATACCATGCTCCCCGGAGAGCGCGCCGCCGACCTCGATACAGGCGTGGATCAGCGCATGACTCGCCTCCAGCACCTTCTCGACGTCACCGTCACGTCGCCGATCAAACAACATCAACGGGTGCAGGTTGCCGTCACCGGCGTGAAACACATTGGCGATAGGCAGGCCGAAATCGCGGGAGATGTCGTTGACAGACTGCAACGTTTCCGTCAGCTTCGTGCGCGGCACCACCGTATCATGCAGGTAGTAGTTCGGCGCCAGGCGTCCCATCGCGGCAAGCGCCATCTTCCGACCCTTCCACAGCAGCTCCTGCTCCGCCGGACTCGCCGCCGACCGGAACGACGTTGCGCCGACCTCCCTGCAGAGCGCGGCGATGCGGTCGCTCGTTTCCGCCACTTCCTGCCTGGTACCGTCGACCTCGACCAGCAACACGGCGGCAGCATCCATCGGATACCCTGCGTGATAGGCCGGCTCAACAGCCTCGATCGTCAGGTGATCCATCATCTCCAGCGATGCGGGCAGGATCCCCGCACCGATGATGCTGGTCACGGCCGCCGCGGCATCGTCCATCGAGCCGAACGCCGCCAGGTGGACGTGCACCGAATCGGGGGAGGGCATCAAACGCACCAACACCTTCGTCGCGATACCAAGCATGCCCTCCGAACCGACGAGAATCGCCACCAGGTCAAGTCCCGCCGCGCCAGGACCGTGGGCATCAATCCACACCACATCGCCGTCGTGCAGCACAACCTCCAGCCCGAGGATGTGGTTCGTCGTCACCCCGTACTTCAGGCAATGCGGACCACCGGAATTCTCGGCTACATTTCCGCCAATGGTGCAGGCCTTTTGGCTGGACGGGTCTGGCGCGAAGAACATGCCTTGTCCCGCCACGAGCTGGGAGAGCTCGAGATTGATCACGCCGGGCTCGACCAGTGCCGTGCGACTGACTGGATCGACGCGCAGGACTCGTTCCATCCGTGTCAGGGCGATGATGATGCCCCCACCTCGTGCAACGGCGCCCCCCGACAAGCCGGTACCGGCGCCGCGCGCAACGACCGGGATACCGTTGTGCGAGGCGAGCTTCACCACGGCCGACACCTGTTCGGTCGAATCCGGAAGAACGACTGCCAACGGCCGCTCGGTGTCAACCGCGCCATCAACGGAACCGTCATATTCGTAAACAAGCAGGTCGGAAGGTACGGAGCGCACATTCGTCGGACCGCAAATCCGCTCCAGATCGGCGATCAGCTGTGTACGATCCATCGTCCAGACGCCTTTCCACTTCGATACGCCGCCACCAGGCGCGCTGCGAGTATCGACACCCCACCGCATGTCGTCAATGCACTGGGGCATGGCTGGTGCCACGCGCTGCCCGTGTGACCACATGGTACTGGCAATTGGCTGGCCAGACGGTAGACTCTGGACGGTGTGTGACGTTTCGCGTCGAGACAAAGGGGAACCATGGCCGCGCCACGACAATACTGGATACTGGTGAGCTCGCCCGACAATCTCAGGGCTACCGCGGAGCGCGGCTTTACGGTGCAGGGAATCAAATCCCGGCACCGCAAGAAGGCCGAACAGATGCGGCCCGGCGACAAGCTCATGTTCTACCTGACCGGCAAGAAGATGTTTGCCGCCACAGCAACCGTTACCAGTGAGTTCTTCGAGGGTGACGACCTGATCTGGACCAGCAAGAACACGAAGCGCGACGGTTCGCCCGAGAACTACCCCTACCGGGTCCAGATCGAACCCGAGCTCGTGGCGGCGGAGGACGCATGGATCGACGCCGAACCGGTCGCCCGCCAGATGATCCATGCCCGGAAGTGGCCAGAGAAGAATTGGACGCTCGCCTTCCAGGGCAACGTTCACAACGTGCCCGAGGAAGACTACGAGCTCATACGCGGGTTGCTCCAGGCGTCAATCGGCGAAGAAGCTGCCGACTGATACGGACTTTGGGTGAAGGCTGGCGGAACCAACGGGTCGTGGTGGCCGTGGGTTGGGCCGCCACATGGGCGGTCGCTACGGATCGCCCGCCGCGGGATCATCCTAAGCTCGAATGGCACTCACCAATGATCCCAAATTGCGGCGGTCGACCGGGATGTGGAACACGGAACGGGGCGGCCCATTTGGACCGCCCCGTTCGCAACCGGTGGAGATGGGGGGAGTCGAACCCCCGTCCAGAACCGGGTATCGGACATCTACTACACGTTTAGTCGATGTTTTCATGTCCCGCGTGAAAACCCCATCGACAGGGCGAACGCGCGGTGAGCCGGACTGTCTTGGGCGACCGTGCACCGACGAACTTGGCCGCAGCACTCCATCTTGGTGACGCCTGCATCCGGTCCCGATGGAGGGAGGTCCGGGCAGACGCGCTACCTAGAGGTCAGTGGACTTAGGCAGCGTAAGCAAGCTGGGAATCATCCGCAGTTGCAGTGTTTTGCTCGTTGATCACGGAGCCTCGAGCACCTCCGACGTGCAATGGCCTGATCTCCGACCCTGTCGAAACCGGACATCCCCATTGTGTCCCTGAAGGAACAAGCCGTCGCCTATCCCCTCGGGAACAGCAATTATAGCGCGTTTTGGAACGCCAAACCAGTGGCTTGCGTCAGCAAGTCACACACGCTCGCGTACCGCGCGGTCGATCGACCGCCTGGCATCGCGCTCCTTCTGCGTCTGCCGCTTGTCGTACAGCTTCTTGCCCCGCGCGACGCCCACCACAAGCTTCGCACGCCCGCGCCGCAACACCAGACTGAGTGGAACGAGCGTCATCCCCTTGCGGTCGACCGCCGCGGCCAATTCCTCAATCTGCCGACGGTGCACCAGCAGCTTGCGGTGGCGATCCGGGTCATGGTTGGCATAGGCGCCGTGCTCGTAGGGATTGATGTGTGCTCCAATCAGCCACAGTTCGCCGTCCACCACGCGCACGTATGCCTCGCTGATGGTAACCTTCCCATCGCGAATCGACTTGATCTCGGAACCGGTCAAGACGATGCCGGCTTCGACGGTATCGGATATTGCATAGTCATGATATGCGCGCCGGTTCTGGGTCACGGTCCGATCGCCGGATGGCGTCTCCGAACCCGCGGCGCCTCGCCTCTTCTTTGCCATGCTGCCGAGTATACAAGGAACCTCGATGTCCGGTGCCGACGATCCCATCCCCAACGATCCCTATGCGCCGATTGCCGCCCTGTATGACCTGGAGCACGACACCTTCACCGACGACATCGCGTTGCTGCGCAACATCGTCGAGATCGTCGGCGATCCAGTCGTCGAGCTGGGCTGCGGGTCAGGTCGGGTGCTGCTGCCGATCGCGAGCGATGGATTCGCGGTCACCGGTATCGACGCCTCCGCCGAGATGCTCAATCGACTCGACGTGCGAGCGCGCGACCTTGACGACGCACAGGTAACGCTGGTGCATGCGGATATGCGCGGTCCGCTGCCCATCGACGCCAGCACGTTCGGCGTCGCGATTTTCTCCTTGAACGGGCTCATGCACCTTGAGACGCAGGCGGATCAACTGGCCGCGCTCACCGAAGCCGCAAGGATCCTCGACCCGCGCGGGCAATTGGTAATTGACCTGTTCAATCCCACCCCGAGCTATCTGTCCGGACTCGATCATGGCGCCCACCTGGAGGGAATCTGGCGGGATGACGCCGGTCGCGAGGTGGAAAAATGGTCGCACCGGGTGATTCACCCAGCGACCCAGACGATCGGCACGCGCATCTGGTACGACTCCATGCGCGAGGATGGCTCCATCCATCGCGTTCGGAGCGCCTTCACGCTTCGTTATATCCACGCCGCCGAACTGGAGCTGATGCTGGAGCGCGCCGGGTTCGTGGAGTGGAAGTTCTATGGCAGCTACGAGCTCGACCCGTTTAACGACGCCTCCGATCGGTTGATCGCGCTCGCCGAGCTGACACCATCGTGACCACGGTGCGCGATGGGCGATCGTGGTACGGTGGAAGAATGATCACGAGTTCGCCGACGATTGAGCATCCGGAAACATCATGAAGCACATCGCAACGCTGTCGTACGTCCTGACGCTCGCCGGCATCCTGCTCACCATCTGGAGCATCGCCGCCGACCTGTCGCCGCTCTGGCAGCTCACGGGTATCCTGCTGGTCATTGCCGGTGTGGTGAAGATCGCGGTCGTCCAGATCTGGCAACGCGTCGCCGGTCTGTAAGCAAGAGCCGGCTGCCGGATCACCCGACCGTGGAGGGATCGCATGTCCCAGTCCTATGATCGCGACACCATAGAGCGCATTCGGGCCAGCCGGCAGGTGTTGGCCGGCGATCAGGTGCAACCGCTAGCCGACCCTTGGGCGCATCCGACAGGCCCACTCGGCCTGACGCCGCTGCAGCGAAACTATGCGCTCCTGTTGGTGGTCCTGCTACTCGTCGCCGCCATCCTGGTTCCGTTGATCGGGATCGGCGCGGCAACTATCCCGCTCTTCCTGCTGGGCATTGGATTGCTGGCGGGGTGGTTGTTCTTTTAGCCCCCATGTCACCCGCCAGCAGCGCTAGTGAGTGCCTCACTACGATGCGGTGCACCCTCAGGTACCGCCAGTCGGACGTCATGGTCGACCGGTCGGGAGAATTCGCTCGTTCCCCTGAGGCACCCAAGCCTCACCGGGTCCGGTCACCCCATAGGTGGCGGTGAG
>JAUIGA010000094.1 GCA_030430125.1 Chloroflexia bacterium
TCACCCGTTGCCCCCGTGCTGCCTGGTTCGATGCCGTGTGGATACATGGTACGCGCCGATCCGCGCGAAGCGCGCACCGGCGAACAGGCGCACACAGACCACGCCTCGACGATGATGTGGCGAAAGACCGGCGAGCCGGCTCACAACCTGGAGACAACATGAGCGTGACAGAACACATCGAGCGATCCGGCGTGGTGGCGATCGTGCGCCTCGACGACTATACGCACGCACCGGACATGGCGAGAGCGCTGTTCGCGGGCGGGGTGGAAGCGGTTGAGTTTACCTACACCAACCCGGCCGCGGGTGACGCGGTGCGGGCCACGAAGGCGGCGATGGGCGACGCCATGATGGTCGGTGCCGGGACAGTGCTCGACCCGGAAACCGCGCGCGCTGCAATCCTCCAGGGCGCGGATTTCATTGTGACGCCGACGGTGCAGCTGGACACCATTCAGCTGTGCAACCGGTACAGCGTGCCGACGGTCATCGGCGCATTCACGCCCACCGAAATCCTGACCGCCTGGCAGGCCGGTGCCTCCATCGTCAAGGTGTTCCCGGCGTCGGTCGGAGGTCCTCGCTATCTCAAGGATGTACGCGGTCCACTCCCGCAGGTAAAGCTGATGCCGACCGGCGGCGTGTCGGTTGAGACCGCGGGTGACTTCATCGCGGCGGGTGCGGTCGGGGTTGCGGCCGGCGGCAACCTGATCGATGCCGCGACTGTGATGAGCCGGGACTGGGATACATTGACCAATCGTGCACGCGAGCTGGTGGAGGCGGTTCAGCAGGCACGACCGTAGCGGGATTGTGCCTGTACACTTGCCAATTGAACGACCATGCGAGCCCGGTCGGGCCGTCTTTCAGACACGTACACCATGAGGCAGCGAGATCATGACCGATGATGGGATTCGACTCCCGCTCCTGAAACGGCTTGCGGAACAGGCAATGACCGACGCCGACTTTCGCAGCGTGGCCCGGGACGACCTGTCGGGGGCGCTCGAGCAGTTCGGCTACGATCTCAACGAGCGCGAGCGCGCATTTGTGTTCAGGTTCAGGCAGGCGCTGGAGGAAGCGAACGTCGATCTCAAGCTTGCCAAGGAGATCGATCTCGACGCATTGCTCGCGGAGGACGACGATCCCGATGGGCTGGAGCAGTTGCTGACCAGCCTGGAGCACCAGCACCGGTCGTAATCACACGCCGCGAAACCACTGGTTGATGGCATCGTTGGTCATGCTGGCGCCGATGTGCGCCAGCAGGGCGATCCGGGCCTTCTGCGCCGTCAGCCGCGATGCGGGGATCACCCCGGCACGCATCAGGTCGAACCCGCCACCGGATGCCCCGCCGGTGCCATAGACCGGCGCGAGCGGACCGCTGATGCACCGTGTGGTCAGCACGACCGGCCGATCGGCTGCGATCATGCGCTCGATGCCGGGCAGGATCGCGCCCGGGACGTTTCCGGCGCCGGAACCCTCCAGGACCAGTCCGTCCACGCCGCGTTCCCGGTACCAGTCGATCATGGAAGCATCCATTCCGGTCCATGTCTTGACGATCGGCACCTCGGCATTGAGGTGGGCAGGTGAGACCGTGCCATGTTCGCCCGGTGGCCGGAAGAACTCGATTCCCGTCACGGATGCTTCACCTGCCGGTCCCCCATGCGGCGATGCGAACGTGGATGGATTGACGGTGCTGGTCTTGGTCACAAAGCGCGCGTCGTGAATCGTCTCGTTGACGACCAAAAGCGATCGCCAGTTGCGTGACTCGGGCGAAGCCGCAACCCGGATCGCATCACGAAGGTTCCGTGGACCGTCCGGACCGGCTTCCGAGAGATTCCGCATCGCGGCGGTCAGGACGACTGGTTTGCCGGTCGGGTTCAGCATCCATGCGAGCATGCCGGTTTCCTCGACGGTGTCGGTGCCGTGGGTGACGACTACCCCCGATGTCACGTCATCCCGCAGCGCGTCGATCGCGGTTGTCACCAGGTCGAGCATCATTGGCGGGGTGATGTTCCAGCTGTTGATTGCCATCGCAGGACGTGGGGTCACGTCGGCGATGTCCCCAACGTCCGGCACGAGCTGGAGCAAATCCTCCGGGGATGCGGCGGCTCGCACCGCACCGGTGTCCGGGTCCTTCAGGCTGGCGATGGTGCCGCCGGTCGTCAGGACGACGACGTGTGGTGCTGGCATCACTCGGCTCCGGCAACGATGGTGCCGAACAGCCTGTCGCCCGCGTCGCCGAGTCCGGGGATGATAAAGCGATCGGCGTTGAGCTGGCGGTCCTGGCGTGCGAGGTGGATAGCAACGTCCGGATGGGCTGTGGAGAGCAGGTCGATCCCTTCGGGCGCGCCGATGATCCCGATGAACTTGATCGTCGTAGCGCCCCACTGCTTGACCACGCTGATCGCGTCGACGGCGGATCCGCCTGTCGCGAGCATCGGGTCGAGCACCAGCACGATGTCGTCCGGGCACGTCTCCGGCAACCGGTTGTAATAGGACACCGGCCGGTGGGTCGCCTCGTCCCGGTACATGCCGAGATGCCAGACTTCGGCGCGCGGCAGTGCGTCGACCGCCGCCTCGACCATCCCCAGCCCAGCGCGGATGATCGGAACCAGGCCGATACTCGCGCCGATCCGATAGCCGGTGGTCGCCTCCATTGGCGTGTGGTAGTCGGTCGTCTGCAGGGGCAGGTCCGCCGTGGCCTCGTACAGCAGGAGCTGCGTCAACTCGCGGACCAATTCTCGGAAGGTCTTCGAGTCGGTGCGCTCGTCGGCGAGCAGCGTCACCTTGTGCTGCACGAGCGGATGCGCGCTGACGTGAACCTGGCCCATGTGGCGTCCTCCCCGGGTGTCTGATCAGGAATCGGGCGACTCGACCGAGGTCCGCAGATAGCCAAGGTTCCTGAGCAGGCCGAATCCGTCCTCGGTGTGACCGTCAGGAATGTACTCCAGACTGACCCAGCCCGCGTATCCGGATGCATCGATGGCGTCGAACAGGCGCTGGAAGTCGATCTCGCCCGTGCCGGGTTGATGGCGGCCCGGAACGTCGGCGATCTGGATATGGTCGATCAGCTTTCCGTGCTCGGCGATGATCTCAAAGGGATCCTCACGCATGCGAAGCGAATGGTAGACGTCGAACTGGAGGCCGATGTTCGGATGTTCGACCTCGGCGAGGACGGAGAGCGCGGTTTCAGTGTTGCGAATCGCGAATCCTGGGATGTCCTTGGTGTTGACCGGTTCGATCGTCATGCGGGTGCCGACCGTTTCCAGCGCATCCGCCGCATAGACAATGTTCTCGAGCATGGTCCGCCGGTGAGCAACCGGAAAATCGGTCTTTCCGACAAGGCAATTGACTCGGCGCGGCTTGAGCGCTTCGGCATAGGTGACGGCGAGATCGACCCCGTTGCGGAACTCGGTGACCCGATTCGGGTACGCGGCGATACCCCGGTCGCCCGCATTCCAGTCGCCGGCGGGGAGGTTGAACAGCACCAGATCCAGATGGTGCTGGCGCAACACATCGCCAATCTCGACCGGTTTCAACTCGTACGGAAACAGGACTTCGACGCCGCCGAAGCCATTGGCGGCCGCACGGCCGAACCGGTCCGCGAACGGATACTCGTTGAACAACATGGTGAGGTTAGCGGCGAGCTTCGGCATGGCGACTCCTCGTCATCATACAGGTGCCCCGATAAAGCGGTGGCCGTGTGTCGTCCTGTCCATTGTGCCAGTTCCCGGTCGCCCTGACAGGCGTCGCGCTCCCGCCAAGGCTGTGTCACACTCGGCGAAGTGGGACGGTCCGGGTGCGCGGCGCGAAACGGCCTGGCGAACGCGCATTGCAGGGCAATCCGATACAGGCAGGGTAACGCGGATGGTATTGCGAGTGGATGGCGTGAGTCGTCGATTCGGGACGATCGATGCATGCAATCGCGTGTCGCTTTCGGTCAATCGTGGAGAAGTTGTGGCGCTGCTCGGAGAGAACGGCGCCGGCAAATCGACCTTGCTCTCGATGATCGCCGGGTTCGTGGAACCGGATGCGGGTACGATCGAGATTGATGGAAAGCGCTTGTCGCCAGGGTCGCCGCTCGAAGCGATCCAGGTAGGGGTCGGTACGGCATTCCAGCATTTTTCATTAGCGCCAGAGCTTCGCGTGCGGGAGAGTCTGGAGTTGGCACGAATCGATCCCGCTGCGGCCGCGACAAACCTGCCGTCGAGCCTGTCGCTGAATGCGCGCATCGGGGAGTTATCGGTGCCCGAGCGCCAGCAGGTTGAATTCCTGAAGGCGCGGATGCTCGCCAGGCATGTGCTTTTGCTGGATGAGCCAACCTCGTTGCTGGGGGGCACAGATGTCGACCGAGTGCTGGAGCAGATTCGAGCGGTAGCCGCGACCGGTGTCGCTGTCGTGTTCGTGACCCATCGGCTGCGCGAAGCGCTAGACGTTGCGGACCGCATTGTCGTGATGCGGCGCGGGTTTGTGGTGGAACGAGTGACGAAGCCGGATGGCGGATGGTCCGAGGGCGCCTCGGCCGACCTGCTGAACGCGATGTTCGGCGAGGTAGCGGCCAGCGAAGACGGCGCTGCGGCTTCCGCGCTGTTCGTGCGGGGCGCGCTCGACACTGGCGATCGGATTGAAGTGCGCGGCGATCTGGCCGGCATGCCTCAGAACATATCCCTTCAGGCAGGTCAGTGGCTTGCGGTGGCCGGTATTGCGGGCAATGGGCAGCGTGATCTGGTGTCGCTGCTCACTGGGCAGACTACGGCTGCCGTGACAACCCGCGGCGCTGATGGGACGGTGCGGCGGATCGAGGGCGACGACGTGCATTCGTGGATCGCCGCCAAGGTCTCGATTGTGCCGGAGGACCGCACGCACGAGGGCGGGTCGGCGGCAATGACTGTGGCCGAAAACCTGGTGCTGCGTGACGTGATCGCGGGCCGGCAGGATCGATTCGGCGTCCTGAATCGCCGCCGGATTCGGGAGCGAGCGCAGGAACTCGTCCGCAGGTGGGACATTCGGCCGGCGAATCCCTCGGCGAGGTTCGGCACGCTCTCTGGCGGCAATGCGCAGCGCGTCCTGCTGGCGCGTGCGCTCGATCCTCCGCCGAATGTGGTGGTTGCGGTGCGCCCGACGCATGGCCTTGACCACCACTCGGTGGCGGCCGTGCGCGAGGCGCTGCGCGCGGCCGCGGATGCCGGAAGCGCGGTTGTCACGATCGAGCAGGAGCTGGACGACGCGATTCGGCATGCCGACGAGATCGCCGTCATGTTTCGCGGTCGGCTTTCCACCCCGGAGCCGGTTGGGATCACGGATCGAGTCACACTGCAGGGAATGATGGTGAGCGGGTGGGAGGCGTGACCGCCTCGAAGGCGGGTGCGCCACTCCTGTCGCTGCTGGGTGCGACGATAGTTGGTGTCGTGCTGGTGCTGCTCACCGGTCACAATCCCGTTCTCATCGGCGAGGAGTTCGTCGATCGCGTGGTGCTCCGCCGGGCCGGGCTGGAGGAGTCGTTCGTCGCCATGACACCGATTTTGCTGGCGGGGCTGGCGGCGCTGCTCGCGGCGCGGGTGGGGTTGTGGAACATCGGGATCGACGGTCAGGTCGCGGCGGGAGCGATTACCGCCGCCGCGATCGCCCCGCGTCTCGACGACATGCCCCGCGTCGCGATGTGGGGTATCGCCGCAGGGGCAGGGTTCCTTGCCGGTGCGGCATGGGCCGCCCTGCCGGCGCTGCTGCGGGCCCGTGGGGGTGTCAACGAGATCGTGACGACGATCATGATGACCTACGTGGCGTTCGGTCTGGTGTCGTGGTTGATCAAGGGGCCGCTGAAGGACGAGTCGGTCGTATCCCCCGCGACGGCGAGCATCGAAGTCGCGCGGCGCATGCCAAGACTGGGGGACTCGCGTATCCATCTTGCCGTGATCCTCGCGATCGTCCTCGCGATCGTTGTTGGCGTGGTCCTGCGGTGGACCGTGCCGGGCCTGCTGTCCCGGGTTGTCGGCGAGGCGCCGGCCGCGGCCGATCTCCTCACCGTTCCGGTGAGCCGCTACCTCCTTGTCGCCTTCCTGTTGAGCGGTGCGATCGCGGCGCTCGCCGGCGTGTCAGAAGTCCTGGCCGTGCGCGGTTCCGTACCGGGCGACTGGCGACCGTCACTCGGCCTGGCGGCTTTCGCGGCATTGTTCCTTGCCCGTCAGCACGCGATATGGTTGATTCCATCCTCGCTACTGCTCGGCATGATGGCCTATGCCTCCACCGTGTTGCCTCGACCAACGGGCCTGTCGCCGGATTTCTTTCCGATGATCGAGGGGATTCTGTTGATCTTCCTGTCGATCGGCGAATGGCGACGACGATCGGCAGCGGCGGGGCAGGTCGACGAACCGGTGACGGGAGGGTCGCGATGAGCGTGCTGGAGACATTGCTCATGGCGGCGGTCCTGTCTGCGGTGCCACTCATGCTGGCTGCGACGGGTGAAGCCATCGGGCAACGCAGTGGATTGCTCAACCTGGGGGTCGAAGGGGTGATGCTGGCGGGTGGGCTGGCAGCGTTCGTCGCTGTGGATCTCAGCTCCTCCTTCGTCGTCGGTCTCGGAGCGGGTGCATGCGCCGGCGCATCGATTGGGTTGGGGTTTGGCGTGTTGGCGACCCGATTTGCGGCGTCGCAGATCGTGCTGGGCCTCGGGCTCGCGCTGGGCGGGGCGGGGCTTACCGGATTTCTGTTTCGCGAGCGATACGGATTGACGCAGCCGTTGCTGGCGCAAGGTATGGAACGCCCCTTTGATGGAGCGGCGGACATACCTGTCGTTGGGTTGATGCTGTTCGGCCAGAAGTGGTTTGTCTACATTGCTGTCTGTCTTGTGGTCCTGGCGGGGTACCTGGTGCGGCGGAGCCGGGCTGGTCTCGTCCTGCGAGCGGCGGGAGACAGTCCGTTCGCGGTCGAGGCCGCGGGTATCGACGTGTCCACCGTGCGCATCCTCGCGGCGATGTCGGGGCAGGCGCTTGCAGGCCTGGGTGGCGCGGCCCTGGCTATTGTGGAAGTGGGGTTCTTCGCGCCAGGTTTGACGGTGGGTATCGGGTTCATTGCGATCGCCCTCGCGATGATCGGGAGACAGGATCCTTGGCTCATCGCGATCCTGGCGCTGGTATTCGGCTTGCTGCGTGGAGCCGGGACGGCAATTCAGCTGACCGACCTGCGCATCCAGACCGAGTTGCTCGATGTCATGCCCTATGCCGGAATGCTGTTGCTGGTGGTAGCTCTTGGGCGCCGGGTACGGCTCCCGGCAACGCTGGGTCTGGCGTATCATCGGGAATCGAGAGGTGCGTGACACCCTGGAACGGCGGAAAGGATCTGATGCAGATGTGGATCGGAACGACGATCAGGTTGGCGATGCTGTTGGGGTTGCTGCTGCCGGCAACATGGTGGTCGGCCGCGGCGGGTAGCGCACAGGAGTCGGTGGATTCGGTCGCCATCGTGATCCCGGCCAGTCGATCCAACCAGGGGTGGGATCAGCAGGGGGCCGATTCGCTCGAGGCCGTCGGTGAAGCGCGCGGTATCGATATCGAGGTCGTGGAGAATGCCGGGTACGAGGACATCACCCCAATCCTGCTTGACCTCGCGGCGGACGGCGTTGACCTGATCATCTGTCATGCGTCGGGTTACCAAACGGTATGCCCGGAGTTTGCGCAGCGCGAGGGGGTCCCGATGGTCGTGACCGAGAACCCCGATGCCGTCGTCGAGGGCCTCGTTTCCGACTACGAAACGCAGGCACATCAGGTCGCGTACCTGGCAGGTGTGCTCGCGGCGCTGGAAACCCGGACCGGCACCGTCGCGGTTGTGGTTTCCGGGGAGCCGCCAACGTGGAACTACATGACCGCCGGGTTTGTGCAGGGTGTGCACGATACCGACCCGGAGGTCGAGGTGCTCTACAACGTCATCGGCGAGGCGGCGTATGACGACGCGCCGAATGCCCGACGCGTCACGGAGACGGTCATTGCCGCTGGTGCGGACATCGTGTTCGGCATGGGCGACGGTGCGTCGTTCGGCATGATCCAGGCAATCCGGGAGCACAACGCCGATGCCGGAGCGGACGAGCAGGTTCGCTTCATCGACGTGATCGGCGACAAGTCCGATTCGGATGCGGCGGACCTGCTGCTCACATCGGTGTTGTTCGACTACACGGGCGCCTGGAATCAGTTCATCGACGATCTCGAAGCCGGATCGTTCGGCACCGTGTACACGATGGATCTCGAGAACGAGGGAGTTCGCCTGCTGGAGCCACAGATCGAGGTCGACGATGCAACGATGGCAAAGGTCGAGGAGGCGAGGCAGGCGCTCCTGGTTGGTGACATCGACGTCCCGGAGATCGCTGACGCCGACGAGCTGGCAGCATTCCTTGAGTCACTCGAAGAGGGTGCGGAATGACCGATCGAACTCGCGCGTGGCCGCGCATGACGCAGGCATCCGGCCCTGTCGATGTATCCCCCGACACCCTGCGTGCCATGCAGCGGCCCGTGCTCTATCACTACGACCCGGCGTTCCTGCAACTGTTCGAGCGTGTGGTTTCGCTGCTTCGCGACGTGTTCCAGACGCGCCACGACGTGGTGATCATGCAGGGCGAGGCGGTGCTCGCGCTCGAAGCTGCCGCCGCGTCGCTCGTCAGGCCGGGCACGACGGTGCTCAACCTGGTCTCCGGGGTGTTTGGCGACGGCTATGCCGGCTGGATCAGGAAGTATGGCGGCGAGGTCGTCGAGGTCCGCGTTCCGTACAACGAGGCGATCGACCCGGAGTCGGTCAAGATGGCGCTCGATGCGCATCCCGAGATCTCGATGCTGTCCGTCGTGCATTGCGAAACGCCGTCGGGCACGATGAACCCGGTTGGAGAGATCTGCCGGATTGCCCGCGACCGCGGCGTGATCACCGTCGTCGACACGGTTTCCGGGCTGGGAGTGGAGGCCTACTCTCCCGAGGCGTGGGGAATCGACATTGCGGTGGCTGGTCCACAGAAGTGCCTTGGCGGGGTGCCGGGCCTGTCGCTGGTGGCCGTCAGTCCCGCGGCGTGGGCTGCGATGGAGTGCGTCGAGAACCCACTTCGTGGCAGCTACCTGTCACTGCTGGATTGGAAATCGTCCTGGATCGAGCAGCGGCGATTCCCCTACACACCGTCGGTCTCGGACATCTTCGCACTGGAAGCTACCCTGGAGCAGGCTGTGTGTGAAGGGATCGATCGCATGGCCGCGCGGCATCAATGGGTGGCAGCGGCGGCGCGGGCCGCGATCGCCGCGCTTGGCCTGACGCTCTGGCCGGCGCGCAGCGAGATCGCGGCGCCGGGATGCACAGCGGTGGCGATTCCGGGTGGAACCAGCGCTGATGAGATCGTGCACGCGATGCGTAATAGATATGGCGTGATGGTTTCGGGAGGGTATGGCGAGCTTGCCGGTCAGGTGGTGCGTCTGGGACACATGGGTCCGACCGCGCACCCGACGGCGCTGTTCGCGCAGCTCGGTGTGTTCGAGCGCGCGCTGCTGGATCTTGGGGTGGCGATCCAGACCGGAGCGGGTGTTGGCGCGGCGGTCGAACGCCTCGCGGGGTGGAACGATGCGGCGGCCGGATGAGACGTGACGGGGCGCGACTTGTGGCGCTCCGCCCCAATTCATCCCGGTCTCGTTTCCGACAGGATATTCAGAATTCGGTTGAGCGGACCGCCGGGGGCTGCCACAAGGGCCGCTCGTACGCGGTTCGTTCGGACCTTGCTGTTGGAGCCGCAGGGGCGGCAGCGACGGATGGGCCCATGTGTGATCCTTCGAGCGTTGAATCAGGGGACATCCGTCGTGAGCCTGCGGGTGGCTCCTGCCAGGTGACCTTGGAGTTGCGGGGGCGAGTGTCCGTGACTACACCGAGGACGAGTCGGCTGTCTCGTCTTCCGGCGCAGACCACAGCCGCCAGAATATGGCGATCTCGATAGCGAACAGCAATGTGGTGACGATGGCCGACGCG